>NZ_JBFENQ010000011.1:0-25076 GCF_041551015.1 Sulfurovum sp.
AGATTTTAGACATTTTGGCATACTGTAAAGAGCGTAATATCAAAGTGCGTTTTATAGAGTATATGGAAAATAGACATGCAGACCAGGCACTCAAAGGTATGCACGGTAAAGAGATACTTGAAAAAGTAAAAGAGGGACATAGGATACATGCCTTAGGAAGAGAAGGTGCCAGTCCATCTTTTAACTATGCTCTTGAAGATGGTACGGAGTTTGGACTTATAGACCCTCATAAACATGATTTTTGTGAAAACTGTAACCGTATACGTCTTACTGCAGAAGGTAATCTTATCCCATGTCTTTATTTTGATGAAGCGATGAGTATTGCAGAGTCAGTAAAAAAGGGTGACATTCAAGGTGCGGCAGATGTCTTGGCTCAAGTTCTCAAAGACAAACCAAAAGAGAATCGTTGGAGTGAATATAACCCGAGTGAAGAAAAAGAAATTTCAACACGTGCTTTTTATGAAACTGGTGGCTGATGTTTTACCTTACTGAACAATTTTTTTCTATCCAGGGTGAAGGTAAATATGCTGGTGTTCCCTCCTATTTTTTACGTACAGGGGGGTGTAACCTAAACTGCCCAGGTTTTGGTGCAACTTATGAAGTAGATGGCGAAGTGCGTTACGGTTGTGATACCTATTTCGCTGTAGACAGTGTATATGCAAAATCATGGACAAAAGTTGAGGACAGTAAAACATTGATCGACAAACTTAGAAATGAGTTTAGCATGATAGGGTATAAACCACATATGGTCATTACGGGTGGTGAGCCTTTAATGTATCATAGTGATAATGTATTTTATGCAGTGATTGGGTGGTTGGTTTCAGAAGGGCTTGAGATAACTTTTGAAACCAATGGAACCATAGAGATAGATTTTGAAAAGTATCCGGCCTACAAGTCTTGTATCTTTGCACTCTCATTAAAGTTGGCGAATTCAGGTGAACCTGAAGAGAAACGTATCGTTCCTCAGGCACTTCAATCTATACGTGATCATGCTAAAGAGGCTTTTTTGAAGTTTACCATTGATGCACATTTGGTAGTAACTTCAGCGCTCGATGAGATAGAGGCGATAAGAGAACTCTTACCCGAACTTCCTGTATATTGTATGCCAGTAGGTGAAAGCAGAGATACGATCTGGAAAAATGACAAATCTGTTTTTGAATTTTGTATGAAACATAATTTCAATTATAGCGATAGACTACATATACGCGTTTTTGATACCACACAGGGCGTATAAACTAAATTTTAGTTAGCTTGGTTAAAATCAGGTCAATATACTCCTAGTTGAGGAAGAAACATGTTAATCAGAAAACTTTTTAAATTTGAAAATGCACACATTGTACGTGACTGTACGACGCAACGCTGCAGTGAAAATATCCATGGACACTCTTATAAAATTGAAGTACTTTTGGAATCAAACTATCTTGATGACGGACAAATGGTATACGACTTTGGATTGACTAAACTGTATATCAAGGAACTTATAGACTCTTTTGATCATGCGATCACTCTTTGGTCAAAAGATGATACAAATTATTTAGAAGCTATGAAAACCTATAGTAACAGATGGGTAGAGCTTCCTGTTTCTCCTTCGGCAGAACAGTTTTCCCGTGTGATCTATCTTATGGTAGAACGTGTTTTGGCATGTACAGTTATGCAAAATGGAGAGAGAGAAGTAACGCTTCACAGTATTATCGTACATGAGACTGACACGGGCTATGCACAAGGCTTTAAAGAAGATGCTCATAGTGAACAGATGGGTATGATAAAACTTGAAGATATTGTATTTTCACCTCAGGTACAAAGTGAATGGAGTGATACAAAACTTTGGGATAAACTTCTAAAGCATACTTTGATTACAAATCCTAAAAAAGTTTAGGTTCTTTATTTTTAGTTATAATAGAAGTATTAAAACAAAAAGGATAGACTCATGAAGAAAATGACAATTCTTTCGCTTGCAGTAGTAACGATGTTCTCTACTGCATATGCAGAAGAGACAAAGGCAGTAGAAAAAGCTGAAACAGTGAAAATAGAAGCTGAAAAAAATGCAGCACCATTAGTATCACCAAAAAAACCAAAGCCAGCAGAATGTGTAGCTCCAGCAAAACCTGCCACTCCTGCTGAGCCAGCAAAGCCAGCTGAAGCAGCAAAGCCTGCAGCTCCTGCAACACAAGTAAACCCAGCAGAAGCAGCAAAGCAGGCAGCACAGGCAAAACCGTCAGAAGCAGCGGTTCCTGCAACACAGGCAGAAACAGCAAAGCCTGCACCAGGAACTTGTCCACCAGAAGCAGCAAAACCAGCAGCTTAGTCATATAAAGGATAGATCATGAAAAAAATAACATTATTTTCTCTTGTAGCAGCAACTGTGTTGTTTACAGCATGTGGAGAAGAAACAAAAAAAGTAGCCGCTGAAGTGAATAAAACGGCAGTAGTAGAAGCGATTAAAAAAGATACTGTAAGTGCAGTAGAAGCAGCGAAGATCAAGGCCGCAGAGATAGCTGAAGCAGCTAAAATAGAAGCTGAAAAAATTGCAGCAACAGCGGCAGAAAAAACAAAAGCAGCAAAAGTAGCAGCGGAAGTTAAAGCAGTTGATGCAGCTGCTGCAGTTAAAGAAAAAACAGTGGAATTAACAGAAGCAGCAACAAATGCAGTAGCATCGGTAATGCCAGCCTCTTCAACTGCCGCACCTGTAGCACCAGAAGCGTATGCTAAATGTGTAGGGTGTCATGGTGCAGATGGTAAGACAAAAGCACTTGGAAAATCATCAGTCATTGCTGGGCAAGACAAAGCAGCGATTATCGATTCAATGAATGCGTACAAAGCAGGTACAAAAAATGTAGTGGGTATGGGTATGCTCATGAAGGGTCAAGCAGCATCTATGTCTGATGCAGAGATTGAAGCAGTAGCTGAGTATCTTTCACAGCTATAAAAAAATGTAGAGGGATAAAAAAGTCCCTCTTGCCTAAATCAACGCGTAAAAAAATCTTCTTTTTCAGAGGCAGTCAATTCCCAATTTATCGGTAATATTTTCACCATTTTACCTTTTTCAAGGATTGCTATGTCCGGTGTTGTAATGAGCATAGCATTGGCTTGCTCCAAAGGTGAGATCATCCCGGGAAGTTGTTTCTTGAACGGCATAAATGTATATCCGTCAAATGTACCTAGACGTACGGTATGTTTACCTTCTCTTAATGTGAAGTCTTCTTTCATCTGCGTGGATATCGTATGATGATAATAGGCATTCATACCAGACATTTTACGTATAGCCGCACGTACAAAAATTTCATAATTCACCATAGATGCAAGAGGATTTCCAGGCAGGTTGATGACAACGGTTTCTCCTATGGTACCAAAAGCTGTAGGTTTTCCCGGTTTGATATCTACTTTGTCAAAGTGCAGGGTCATACCTAAGTTTGTAAAAGCCTCTTTTGTAAAGTCTTTATCTCCCATACTGATACCACCGGATGTGATGATAATATCTGCGTTGAGGGCAGATTTTATAGCAGAGGACAAAGACTCCATTGTATCACCAGAGCTACCTATATATTGTACTTCACAGCCTAGTTCTTTGGCACGGGCTAGGAACATAGGTGTATTTGAATTGTAGAGTTGATGTGGGGTTATTTTTTCAAAGTGTGGACGCAGTTCATCTCCTGTACCAAATACAGCAACTTTGATTTTACGTGTCACCCGTAGATGTGTTACGCCTTGGCTGGCAAGCAATGCAATGGCGTATGCCGTAACTTTCTCTCCTTTATGCAGGTAGACAGCACCTCGCTTGATGTCTTCACCCGCATGTCTTATATGCCCATCTTTTTTGATCTCTTCGGGCAGGGTGACCTGTGTGTCATTCACAGTCACATTCTCTATGGGTATGACTGCTTCACAACCCTTTGGAATAGGGGCACCTGTCATGATCTTAATGGCTTTTGTCGCTTGAAGTGTCATCTTCGGATCATCTCCGGCATAGATAACATCTGTACATTCCACTGTACTGTTTGCATCTGAACATTTAACAGCATATCCATCCATAGCAGAGTTGTCAAAACGTGGCAGATCAAATGTAGCGATGGAGTCTTCACTCATTACACGTCCCAAGGCCATCTCTATAGGTAGTATCTCAGAGCTTACTACGGAGCTGGTTTTATATATTATATCAAGCGCTTGAGTGATAGAAACAGGCATTTTAGACCTTTAAAATTAAGTTAGGGTGATTATAACAAAATAGGGTATAATCCACTTTTAAACAAACAAAAATTACAGGAAATTCATATGATAGAAGAGATGTTGGCAGCACATAGTGTTTTAGTGAAAGTCTTTTTAGGCTTTTTGGTCGGAGGATTATTTATACCTATGATGACAGCAAAAAATCCATTGGGATTTCGAAAAGCAAGTTTTATCTATACGATGATATTTCAAGCGATTGCTACAATGATAGCATTTGCAGGTATAGTGGCTGTTTTCGCGGGTGATCTTGGTTGGTCAGTGACGACTATTATCATGGTAGTGGTTTGGGCTGTGTTGATGTATATAGAGATTAAGAAGTATAAGCTTATCAAAATAGCCAATTTACAAAATGAAGATGCTCATAAGTTGCTCAAAGGTGCATTTTTGAAGATATCTTCAGTACAGATATTGCTTGTTGTGATCATGGTCATACTGATGATACTTAAAGCTAAAGGTGTAGTAACGATATAGTCATGTTATATCTTTATCATAAAGAGGCAGGCCAGCCTCAGCTTACATTACTCGGAGACGAGCATCGTTACATTTTTAAAGTACGAAGACATAAAGTAGATGATAGCCTGTATCTTCGTAACCTTGAAGATGGACTCCTTCATCGTTATCTTATTACCTACATAGACAAACACTCCGTTATGCTGGAACTTCAAGAGAGTCAAACACTTGAGATTAAAGCAAAAGTACCACTGCATATAGGTTGGTGTGTCATAGACCCTAAAAGCATCGAAAAAGTACTGCCTTCTCTTAATGAAATGGGTGTAGAAAAAATTACTTTTATCTACTGTAAGCGTTCCCAAAAAAGTTTTAAATTGGATTTTAAACGTTGGGAAAAGATACTGCTGAACTCTTCTCAGCAGTCCGGACGAAGTGTAATGATGCAGTTGGAGACGGCTGAGAGCCTTGAAGTGTTTATCGATGCAAATCCTCAAAGTTATATTCTGAATTTTTCAGAACATACACTTTCATCGCAGATCAGTGTCGACACGATCGTGGTCGGATGCGAAGGAGGAATGACCGAGGATGAGGTAGCGCTTTTTGCATCTGAAAAAGTAATAGGGCTTGATACCCCTTTGGTACTCAAAAGTGAAAGTGCTGTGTGTGCGGCAGCTGCAAAAATACTGCTATGAATCCGGCACAGGTATGTTTTACACTAAGGTAAACATAAACAACGCACAGTAAAATCCGATAAGATATTTAAATAAAGGAAATTTTTTGAACTTACAGAGTTTTTTATGGGAATACGGGGCAAAAGTCCCCGGATACGATGTTAGAGTCGTCAACGAAAGAGAGGCAAGAGCTGCAGCAGGAATACTCGGAATGCTGGGAATGATCGTCATCTTTGTTGGTATAGGTTTTAACCATACTATAGTAGCAAGAGTCTATCTGGCATTTTTATTTCTTGATTTTACGGCAAGAGTCATAAGTCCGAACTATGCTCCGTCTTTACTTTTGGGAAAATTTTTCGTACAAAACCAGAAACCGGAATATGTAAGCGGATTGCAAAAACGTTTTGCATGGACGATGGGCTGGTTTATATCCCTCCCTATGGTCTGGTGGTTTGTTATACACTGGGATATCACTTTTTATAAAGTTTTGATCTGTGTACTTTGTCTTCTATTTACATTTTTAGAAAGTGCTTTTTCCATATGTGTAGGCTGTAAATTTTACAAAGTTTTCACTAAACTGGATCCGGTACATTGTCCCGGAGGTATATGTGAAGTACGTACAAAAGAGCCTATACAGATGTTCAACCCGGTACAAAAAGTGATCGCTGCACTGACCATGATAGGGTTGGTTGTAGGAACATACCTCTTTATAGCGAATTCAGAGCCTAAAACATTCTTTGGTGAGTTTTTACATGAAGCGGTTTTAACCGATGCACAGCTGCAAAAAAAGAAAGATGAAGCCTACGAAAGAGAAGCGGAGAGAGCATTTGCAGATGATGATGAGGATTGGTAGAGCGTAGCATAGCGGACAGCTATGCTACATTTTATAATTTTTTAAAATTATTTAGATATAATTTCGCCCTATATTGTCTCGCCAGAAGAGCGTTGCAATACCCCTTTTTTCAGAAAAAGGAAGAGTCATTGACTAGAACAGGCTAGTTACCTGTCACTAAAAAAAACTAAAAGGTTAGAAAATGAGAAAAGAAATTCACCCAGATTACGTTGAGTGTAACGTTACATGTGCTTGTGGAAACAAGTTTGAGATCAGAACAGAAAAAGCAGATATGAGTATTGATATTTGTAATGAATGTCACCCATTCTTTACAGGTTCTGAGAAAATTCTTGATGCTGCTGGTAGAGTAGAGAAGTTTAAAAACAAATATAAATTAGGTTAATCCTAATGACATAGAGGGCATCGCTCTCTATGCTTGCATTTATGCTAAGTTTGCTTTAACATCGGGCAATCACTTATTCTCTTCAAACATTAAAGTATTTATTATGTTAACATTTATCCCTACACCTATTGGAAATCCACAAGATATTACGATCAGAGCTATGAAGCTTTTTGAAAAAGCAGAACTCTTTTTATGTGAAGACACACGTCAGACCAAACGGCTTTTACGTTTACTAGAAGAGCGGTTTGATATGGCGTATCCTAATGCAGAATTTTACTCTTTTAATGAACATAATGGCGAAGAGAGACTTAAAGAGTTCGGTTGTATCTTAGAAGAGAAAAAAGTGGTGTATGTCAGTGACGCGGGGATGCCTGTGATATCTGATCCCGGTCAGATACTTGTACAGTATGCGCAAGAACAAGGTATACCGTACGATGTACTTCCTGGAGCATCTGCAGTGACAACTGCGTATGCTGCGAGTGGTTTTGAAGAAGGGAAGTTCCTGTTTTACGCGTTTTTACCGCATAAAGGCAAAGAGAGAAGTACTGCGCTGAGTGAAGCGATGAGTAATGGCTATAATACTGTACTTTATGAAGCGCCTCATCGTTTGGACAAGCTTTTAAATGAAATCCTGATCTTGGATGAAGAAAGAGAACTTTTTTTGGCAAAAGAGATCAGTAAAAAGTACCAAAGATACTACCGTGGTACGGTTAAGTCACTCAATGAAGAGTTCAAAGAACTGACCATACGCGGTGAGTGGGTAGTGATTATAAAAGCCCAAAAAAGTATAGAAAAAAGTCTTACTTTCACTGAAGTTTTAGGCTTGGATCTACCCCCTAAGCCTAAAGCAAAACTTCTTGCTCATCTTAGTGATAAGAGCGTTAAAGAATGGTATAGTGAACTCACACAATCTACTTAACACTGTAAAAGCAAAAAAAAGGTAAAATCACTCTATTATTAACTATGGAAAAAAGGTAGAATCATCTCTATGATTATATATGGGAAACAAGTCTGTTTACATGCCCTAGAGCAGCATTCAGAGAAAATAAAAACTGTTTATGTTGCTAAGAAAGGGATACTCCCTAATGATCTATTTCACAAATATCATGATAATATCAAGTTCTTAGAAGAGAAGTGGGCTCAGTCTATGAGTAAAGGTGGAAATCACCAAGGCTTACTTGTAGAGATGGAGGAGTTTGAACAGAGTTCTCTGTCAGAGATCAAGAAGAATGATTTTATCGTGGTACTTGATGGTTTGACTGATGTAGGAAATATCGGAGCCATTGTACGATCGGCATATGCCCTTGGTGCAGATGCCATCATCGCTGCGGGAGTGAAACAGCTTAATTTTGCTGCCGTAGCACGTACGAGTTCTGGTGCGATGTTGGATATGCCTTTTATGATAGCATCAAATATTCTTGATACATTTAATGAGCTCCAGCAACTTGGATATGCCTTTTATGGTGCTTCTATGGATGGGGAAAATGTACAAGATATGATATTTGACAGAAAAAGAGTCCTTGTATTAGGAAGTGAAGGTAAAGGACTCTCCAAAAAAGTGATAGCTAAATTGGATCATAAAGTTTCGATAGAGATGAAGCATTCATTTGATTCACTGAATGTAAGTGCAGCTGCAGCGATTTTAATACATAGGATGGGTTATGCAATTAAATGAGATACTTGAAGAAAACACGATAAAGGGAATCAGTCAAAAGACAAAGATATCTGAAGATAATCTTGAAAATCTTTTGGCTGCAAATTTTGATGCCCTGAAAAAGATCAAAACTTTAGGTTTTATCTCGATTTTGGAACGAGAGTATAAGGCAGATCTAAGTGGATTAAGAGAAGAAGCATTAGCCTATTACTCTGAGCATATTGAAGATCAAGCCTTTAGTGTAGGGGAACCTATGGAAGAAGATAAAAAGGTAAAATCCAAGCTATTTTTAGTGATTGTATTGGCTCTTTTGGGGTATGCTTCTTGGTATTTTTTTACACAGTTTGATAAAAAACATTTAAGTGTACTTATTCCTTTTATGGATGAGCAAATGATAGAAACTACTTTGATAGAGAATAACGAGACAAAAAAAGAGATCACGGTAGAAGACCTAAGTATTGCTAATGTAGTGATCAATGATATGAATACAAATACAGTAGTAGAAGATGTTGTTGTTCAAGAGAGTACACAAATCAGTGGATCTCTTGAGAATGAAGTGAATGTTTCCGTTGAGCCTGTAAGTCAATTTTAGTACAGGATGGATAGAAAAAAATGAAAAAATTTTTAAAGCGAGAAAAGCATGTTTGATGAAATTCAATTTGAGAAAATAAACCGGTTACCTAAGTATCTTTTTGCAGAGATCAATGAACTTAAAATGGAATTAAGAAGAAAAGGAGTAGATATCATAGATTTTTCTATGGGGAATCCTGATGCTTCTACGCCACAACCGATCATCGATAAACTATGTGAAACTGCACAGAAACCAAAAACACATGGTTACAGTGCAAGTAAGGGGATCTATAAACTTAGACTGGCGATGAGCAAATGGTATAAACGCAAGTATAATGCGGACTTGGACCCAGATACTGAAATCGTTGCTACGATGGGAAGTAAAGAGGGATATGTACACCTTGTACAAGCCATTTCTAATCCCGGTGATGTTGCTATTGTCCCAGACCCTACCTATCCTATCCATTCCCAGGCATTTATCTTAGCCGGCGCTAATGTTGAGAAGATGCAGCTTATCTTTGATGAAGATACATTTGAAGTAGATGAAGATAGATTTTTAGCTGATGTAGAAGAACATTTGGACAATTCTATTCCAAAAGCGAAGTTTTTGATAGTCAATTTTCCGCATAATCCTAGTACGGCGACAGTAACACCAGAGTTTTATGAGAGACTTGTAGCGCTTGCAAAGAGAAAACGCTTTTATATCATTTCAGATATAGCATATGCTGATATCGCATTTGATGGATATGTTACACCGTCAATTATGAGTGTAGAAGGGGCTAAAGATGTGGCAGTTGAATCTTATACACTTTCAAAATCTTACAACATGGCTGGTTGGAGAGTAGGTTTTATCGTAGGGAATAAAAAGCTTATCGGTGCACTTCAAAGTATTAAGTCTTGGTTAGATTACGGGATGTTTACACCTATTCAAGTTGCTGCTACCGTGGCATTGGATGAACATAGTTATATTCCTGATGAGCAGATCATCCCTCGTTATCAAAAAAGACGTGATGTAATGATAGAAGCTTTTACTAATGCGGGTTGGCCGTTAGCTAAACCGAATGCTTCTATGTTTATCTGGGCAAAAATCCCTGAGATTGCAAGAGAGATGGGTTCTTTAGAATTTGCAAAACAGCTTCTTCTTCATGCAGAAGTTGCTGTAAGCCCTGGTATAGGGTTTGGTAAATATGGTGATGAATATGTACGTATCGCGCTGATAGAAAATGAAAATCGTATCAGACAGGCAGCACGTAACATTAAAAAATTCCTTAAAGACCTTGAAGAGGCGAAAAAATAGTATGATTAAAATAGGTATTTTAGGGGTTGGAACAGTTGGTGCGAGTGTAGCAAATATTCTAGAAGAAAATAGTGACATTATCGAAGCACGGGCCGGGAAAAAAATTGTTGTTAAATCAGGTGTGGTGAAGAATCTCTCCAAAGATAGAGGCGTAAGCATTAAGCTTAGTGATAACCCTTTAGATGTGGTCAATGATCCTGAGATAGACATTGTGGTAGAATTGATGGGTGGGGTTGAAGAACCGTATGCCCTTGTGAAAAAAGCACTTGAGAATGGCAAGGCAGTTGTGACAGCAAACAAAGCACTTCTTGCATACCATCGTTATGAATTACAAGAGATAGCCGGTGATATTCCTTTGATGTATGAAGCAAGTACTGCTGGCGGGATACCTATTATTGGTGCTTTACGTAATGGACTCTCTGCCAACCACATAGAATCCATTCAAGGTATTATGAATGGTACATGTAACTATATGCTTACCAAGATGATCAATGAAGGTGCACAGTATGATGAGATCCTTAAAGAGTCTCAAGAATTAGGGTATGCAGAAGCGGATCCGACGTTTGATGTGGGTGGATTTGATGCTTCCCATAAGTTACTTATTTTAGCTAGTATCGCCTATGGTTTGGATGCAAGACCTGAAGATATTCTCATAGAAGGTATAGAAAATATCACGCAAACAGATGTCTCTTTTGCAAAAGAATTTGGCTATGAGATCAAACTTCTTGGTATTGCCAAAAAAGTAGATCAGGGTGTGGAGCTCAGAGTGCATGCCACAATGATACCTCAAGAATCTATGATAGCCAAAGTGGATGGTGTGATGAATGCTGTTACTGTGGTAGGTGACCGTGTAGGCGAAACAATGTACTATGGACCTGGGGCAGGTGGTGATGCTACTGCCTCAGCAGTGATAGCAGATATCGTAGATATCGTGCGTGGAAATCAGGGACCTATGCTTGGGTATAAAAAAGGTTTAGAGAGCGGACTTAAACTTTTGCCTAAAGAAGACATTGTGACTCAATACTACCTCAGACTGGAAGTAGATGATCAAAGTGGTGTATTGGCAGCGATCTCATCTACACTAGGTAAATTTGATATCTCTATAGAAGCGATGCTTCAAAAACCTACGACAAACGATGAGATAGCCAAATTACTCTTTACAACACATACGTGTAAAGAGAGTAAAATGCAAGATGCTATTACTGCATTGAGCAAACTTGATGTGGTTCATGGTAAAATAGCCATGATGAGGATCGAGAAGTAAAAGGAGTTGACATGGCAAAAGATCACTATTTTGATATAACAGCTAAACTGGACATGATGGAGCTTAAAAATGCGGTCGTTATGGCTGAAAAAGAGGTTGCTACACGTTTTGATTTTAAAGGGTTAGTAGCTGAGATTAATCTCAATGAGGCTGCTAAGACTTTGAGCCTTAGTTCTTCTACGGATTCTAAGATAGATGCACTAAAAGATATATTGATCTCTAAACTGATTAAAAGAGGTATTGCAGGGAAGTCACTTGAAGAGGTGAAAACCGAAGGTATATCTGGCGGTAACACAAAAGTGATCTACCGTATTGTCGATACGATCGATAAAGATGAAGCGAAAAAGATCGTTAAAGCAATCAAAGATATGAAGATTAAAGTCACGCCGTCTATACAAGGTGATGAGGTACGTGTATCTGGTAAAAAGATAGATGATCTTCAGGCTGTTATGGCTGAAGTGAAGACTTTGGATCTGAAAGCACCGTTGGTGTTTGGGAATTTTAAATAATCGTTTGAGGTTTTTGTTTAGTTTTACATATTGCCCCATATGCTAATTGTGGCGTTGTTCCTCTCTTTCTTTTTTTAGAAAAAAGAAGCAAAAAATCGTCGTGGCTCTCGAATTGCTTCGCTTTCACGGGCGTTCACCACGACAAAGACAGACTAGCGTCTGATTAATGGGAAGACATTGTTCTTATGAACAGTGTCCACCACCACAGCATCCACTTGAAGCAGCTGCTTGAGGTGCTTTCATAGCGATGCTAAAGTTATCACCACTTTCACTAAGTTCAAATCCATGTTTACCACAGAATTTTTCATTCATATGGTTTACCATACCTTGTGCTTTCATCATCGCATCATCTTTGTTATCAAACGTAACATTGTTTTCTAATTCACTTCTTTTGAAGCATCCACATTCTTGAGCTATATTTATAGTTGACATTTTAATCCTTTAGTTGTAATTTCGATTGATAATAACAGAGTTAGATTAATAATAACTTTATTTTTGGCTAAATAAGATAATTTTACTCTTATTTAGCCAAATGGAGGTTATTTATGTAGCGGTAAACTAAGCCTGTGCTTGCTTAGTTTTGATCTTTTTGATGTTTGCAAGCATGAGTATAGAGGTAATAAGAGCAACGATGAAAAGACCGACAAATACATAAAGTGTACCTGAGTAGCTACCCGTTGTGTCTTTAACGTAGGCGATGATGATAGGTCCAACAAGACCGGCTAAAGCCCATGCAGTTAGAATATACCCATGAATAGCACCAAGCTCTTTTGTACCAAAAATATCACCTATGTAGGCTGGAACAGAAGCAAATGCTCCACCGTAACAGGTCATGATATAGTAAACTAAAATAGTAAATAATAGTACACTTGTTACTGTTGTAAGCATATAAAACGCAATGATCTGTGTGATAAAGAAAATGATAAATACAACAGGTCTGGTAAGGTAGTCAGAAACACTTGCCCAGATAATTCTACCTGCACCATTGAATATACCCATAAGTCCAACTGCTGAGGCTGCGGCTAAGGCAGAGATTCCAATCACTTCTTGTAAGAGTGGAGAAGCTACAGAAATAATGGCAATACCGCAGGTTACGTTGATAAATAGCATAATCCAAAGCCCATAAAATCTAGCAGTCTTCACGGCTTCATCACGTGTAATGTTTACCAGGTCCTCTTTGATTTTCTTTTTGCCTGAAGCAATCGCATTGCTGAAGCGTTCTGGCATATACCCTTCTGGAGGATTAGCAAGATATTGTGCTGCGGTAAACATAATGATGAAATAGATAGAACCTAGGATATAAAATGTTGATGATACACCTACGTCATCTATAAGTACTTTAATAGCAGGCCCTGAAATGGCAGAGGCAAAACCAAAGCCCATGATGGCAAGTCCTGTTGCCATACCACGTCTATCCGGGAACCATTTAACAAGCATAGATACAGGAGAAATGTACCCTATACCAAGACCAGTTCCACCTAAAACACCGTAAGTAAGGTAAAGAAGTATTTTAGATTCCATGTAGATAGCTACTCCAGAACCTATAGTTCCCAGTCCAAACAGAACAGCTGCAAGTGTCGCAGCAGCCCTAGGTCCTTTACTCTCTACAAACTTACCCATGAGAGCAGCCGAGAGACCCAAAAAGAAGATAGCGACAGAAAATGTGATGGTTACATCTGTCAGTGTCCAGTTCATTGTCGATTGTATAGGGTTTACATAGACACTCCATGCATAGACAGAACCTATACATATGTGAATTGCCATGGCAGCCAGAGCCATGAACCAGCGATTTTTAACGTTTGTAGTCATTGAATATTCCTTGATTTTGAATTGCAGGTATTATATCTGAGTTGAAACATTGCATATTGTTGAAGTAAGCACATTTATTTTCTACATTCATTGTAAACATTGTATATCCTTTTGATATAATTTTGAAGATAGTAACAACACTTACTTAAAGAAACATTATTTTAATTATAAATAGGATAAAACAACTCCTATTTAAGTGCAGAAGGGTAAAAAATGACAAAAAAAGTTGATAACGATTATGAAGTAATAGACAGCGTTTGTGCATATTGTGGTGTTGGCTGCGATATTGCCGCACATGTTGATACAAAAGAAAATAAAATTAAAAAAATATTTGCACACCCTGATGGTGCTACATCAGAAGGAAAGCTCTGTATTAAAGGAACTCATGGTTACGATTTTGTTGACTCAAAAGAGAGAATCAAATCACCCCGAATTCGTAAAAGCTTCTTAGAAAAAAATCCTCAAATAAAAGAGGCTATAGCAGGTACTTTAACTGATTTAGATGATACATGGTATGAGACTGATTTAGACTCTGCTACAACTGCAGGGGTTATGAAGTTAAAAGAGATTCAAGCTAAACATGGTGAAAAATCAGTATGTTCACTTGGTGGGGCTAGAACTTCATGTGAGTCAGCTTACTACTTTCAAAAGTTTACACGCCACACACTCAACTCTCCACACGTTGATAACTGTGCAAGAGTTTGTCACTCACCTTCACTTAAAGGGATGAGACTTACTATTGGTGAGGGTGCTGCAAGTAATCCGTTTGATGATATCTATAAAACAGAGTTTATGATCGTAATGGGTTCAAATACTACTGAGGCACACCCGATCGTTGGTAACCGTATGATAAAAGCTGCTCAAAATGGTACAGGTATCGCATGTTTTGATGTACGTGAGATTGGGCTTCATAAGTTTTCAAAGTACAAAGCAGTGACTCCACATGAAGCAAACTTACTTGTTTTAAATATGATGGCTTATACGATTATCACTGAAGAGTTGTATCATAAAGATTTTATCAAAAATAGAACGAAAAACTTTGAACACTTTAAAGAGAACATTTTAAATGACCCATATGCGAATCCTGAATTTTTTAGAGAAGTTGAGGGGTATGAGTATTTGGCTGATATGCTTCCAGAGATCGCTCGTGAATATGCAACGAAAAAATCTCTCATCATTTGGGGACTTGGAATAACAGAACATGTTGATGGTTCATACGCTGTAATGGCGATAGTACACCTTGCACTTATGACAGGAAACATTGGTAAAGATGGCGCTGGTGTTATGCCACTACGTGGTCAGACTAATGTTCAAGGTGCTTGTGATATGGGTATGCTGCCATACTATGCACCAGATTACAGTGCTCCAAAAGAGGTTGGACTTATGACACCACAGTTGGTTGAAGGTATGCTTGAAGGAACCATCAAAGGTGTTTTAAATATTGGCGAAGATCTTACACATATTCATCCAAACATTAACAAGCTTGTTAAAGCATTTGATAACTTAGAACTTATTTTTGTGCAAGAACTGTTTATGACAGATATCGCAGAGCGTGCAGATATCGTAGTAGGTGTTAAATCGGCTTATGAAAAAACGGGAATCTACATCAATGCTATGAGAAAAGTACACCTCTCTACTCCTTTAGTAAAATCTGATCTACCTGATGACTGGGAAGTCCTAAAGCAGCTTGATGAGAAGATGGGTGGCGGTTACGGCTTTGAGACCTCAGAAGATATCTGGGAAGACGTGCGAAAAACGGCTACAAATAGATTTACCGGTGCTTCATATGAAGTGCTTCGAGCAAATGAAAAACAGGGGATTTCATGGCCAATTACTGAAGATGGAAATGGTACTCCAGTACTTCATAGAAAAGACTTTAGAACAAAAGATGGTATCGGTGCATTTAGATACCATGGATACAAACCTTTTGGAATGGTAGAAGAGATTCTAAATAACAAGCTTACTGGTTACTATCTAACAACAGGAAGAATTATGGCTCACTATAATAACTCTGCACAAACAAAGTACACTGAGAAGTTGATGAAAAAACATACGCAAGATATCTTACTTGTGCATGAAGATGATGTAGCGGATTTTCCAAGTGAGAAGGTTATTTTAAAAACTAAATATGGTCAAACGAACCCGCTAACTATAAAGTTTACAGATAAAGTACGTCCAAAAACACTTTATACAACATTTCATCATGCAGATTCTCACTTGAATTTTATTTTTGGTGATAAAAGTGATGAGCTAATTATGACGGCTGCATTTAAATCTATTCAGGTTGATGTTATTCCTGTAGGTGCGTAGATCCTTTGCATCTTTCAAAGGTCACATTTTGTGACCTTCGAAACTCTCCTGTTCCTCTTTATTCCTATTAAACTTTCTTTAACAATTTCATTATAAAACCTCCTATATAGAACATTTTATAAGGTTTTCTATTCAAAGGTACAAATTTATGGCCCGAAAACGTCGCTATAGAGAATAACCTTATAAAATATGTTAAATTATAAGGTTTTAGAATTGAAGTTTGGTGGATTATAGATTTTAAGAAGATACAAGATGGGAGAATACCCATCTTCTAAAGATATGATGTAACTATTATCTGTCAGAAACACACTCGACTTGCTCAATGCCTGTAACCGTCCAAACATCTTCTAGATAATTTGAAACAGCATATCCTACTCCTACTTCCAATCTACCTGGAGTTTCAAAATCAGCAGTATTCATATCTTCGTCATACTCGCCAAAATAAAGTATATTGCCCTCTACAACAAACACACCTCCAGAATTATAGATGCCATAATCAAAATCAGTGTTCCCATTACAGAATGTTATACTAGCAATATCATCAGAAGACCCACCCAATGTTCCAGTACCCGTAACTTTATATCCGTTCGCCAATTCACTAAGCAGAACTGAATCTCCTGCGGGGTCATTACTCTCACACGAAGTGAATCCACTTAATCCTAAAACTGTTAATCCTGCTAACAGTAAACTTGTTGACTTTTTCATTCTTTTCCCTTTTGTCTAAATTACTAATGATAATATTCTAAAATAAAAATGTCAGTAAAATGTCAAATTTTGGAAACCTTATAAAATATATAACTTTATGAGGTTTTCTATTTGGTGAAAAACTGTCAATATGACATACTTTACTTTTACATTTTTCTTTTGTTATATACTGAATTATAAAGAAGGTGTTGCAAACTAGATGTCGAAAATTGTGACCTCAAGTTTGGAGCAACACAGTTGAGAAAGTGATAAGGTTTATAAAAAATGACAAAAGAAGACCCTAAAAAGTTCGGTAACCAGAGCGAAACCTTGGCCACACGTTTTTTAGAACAAGAGGGGTTTCTGATTGTCGAGCGAAATTACTTTGCACGTAAACTTGGTGAGATAGACATTATTGCCAATCGTGATGATGTATTACATTTTATAGAAGTGAAAAGTGGTAAAACAGACTTTGATCCTGTCTATAATGTAACACCTTCCAAACTTCGAAAAATTATCAACTCTGCACACTACTATATGAAAACAAAAAACATAGATACGGCATTTAGTATTGATGCTCTTATCATTCGCTATGATGAAGTAGAATTTATAGAGAATGTTACGCTATAATCTGCTCAATGATACATTAAAGGCACAGTTATGAGACTCTCCAGTGAGCAGCTTCAACAATTTTATCGAAATGGTTTTATTGTCTTAAGAGATTTTTTACCTCAAGAGAGATGTGATGCCATTTTGGATGTAGCCAAAGCACATTTGGAGCACAAAATAGAACCTATTGAGACAGAGATAGGATATGATGAGAGATCTAAAGAGTATCGTACAGATGTGACGGATTATACAAGCGGATCTGGTGAAAAAAATATGGTTGTACGTAGATTACGACAGGTGTATGATCGAGATATTCTTTTTAGAGAGTGGATGGAAGAGCCAAAAATTCGTCCCATCTTACAACAGATATTAGAGGACAAAGTTGTGATAACAACAGCACATCACAACTCTATCATGACTAAAATGCCTTATTTTAGTCATGCTACAGCTTGGCATCAAGATAAAAGATATTGGCGTTATTCTAATGATAATCTTGTAAGTGTGTGGTTGGCTTTAGATGATGAGTACAGTGAGAATGGAGTACTTGAATTTATACCGGGAAGTCATCTGATAGAATTTAAGCCTGAACAGTTTGATGAGAAAGAGTATTTTAGAGAAGATACGAGTGAAAATGCTGTACTTATAGCACAAAAAGTATCTACTGCACTCAAAAAAGGTGATGTGATCATCTTCCATTCTTTATTGTTGCATAGGGCAAATGAAAACAGAACAGATAAAGCTAAAATATCATTTGTCTATACCGTAAAAGGTGAACGAACTAATGCCATAGAGGGTACACGTTCTTCAGAGTATCCAGAAATAAAGTTAGAAAAAATATAATTAAGAGCATTTTTGTCCTAAATGTATACAATTAAGATAAAAATATGAATAATTTAAAAAAACATAAGCTATAACAATAGTTTTTATAAGAAATTAGGTTATACTATTTTTATTAAATACAAAGGAATAAATATGGCAAAATATATTGACTTAACAAATGAAAACTTTGATGCGACTATCGCTGAAGGTGTAACAATGGTAGACTTTTGGGCTCCATGGTGTGGACCTTGTAGAATGATCGCTCCAGTTATCGAAGAGCTTGCAGAAGATTTTGACGGTAAAGCGAAAATCTGTAAAGTAAACACAGATGAGGAACAAGATATCGCAGTAAAATATGGTATTAGATCTATCCCCGCGATCCTTTTCTTCAAAGACGGTGAAATGGTAGACCAAATGGTAGGTGCAGCTTCTAAAGATGCATTTGCTTCAAAACTCAACGCAATACTGTAAGTTAAACACTTAAGAGGGGGGGTCCCCTCTTTTTAATACTTCTTTCATATCTATATTTAGATAAAATCTCCTAAAATTCTTAACCAAGTATTTTCATTGTATAATAAATATTATTTGTTTAAGTATTTTACTTTTGTGAAGGAATCATAGATGTTGGATTGTGCGATTATCGGTGGAGGTCCTGCGGGGCTTACAGCAGGGTTATATACTACACGTGGTGGACTTAAAAATGTTACACTATTCGAAATGGGTATGCCCGGTGGACAGATCACGAATAGTTCTGAGATAGAAAACTATCCTGGATTTTTCGAGCATGATAAAACAGGTATGGACTTTATGGATACATGGCAAAACCAGTGTTTTCATTTTGGTTTAAAGCATGAGATGAAAAAAGTGGAGCGTGTGGCTAAAACAGGTGACTATTTTACGGTAACACTTGAAGGTGGAGAAACAGTAGAAGCGATGACAGTGATCGTTTGTACAGGAAGTACACCTAAAAGAGCAGGTTTCAAAGGTGAAGATGAATACTTTGGGAAAGGTGTGAGTACATGTGCAACTTGTGACGGGTTTTTCTATAAGGACAAGCCTGTTACCGTACTTGGTGGTGGAGACACGGCACTGGAAGAAGCATACTATCTTTCAAATATCTGTTCAGATGTCTATGTGGTGCATAGAAGAGATACCTTTAGAGCAGCACCTTCAACAGTTGACAGAGTAAAAAGAAAAGAAAATATACATCTTGTCACAGACACCGTGATAGAAGAGGTCATCGGAGATGCAATGGGTGTGAGCGGGGTAAAGCTTAAAAACAAAGAAGGGGTGATCACACAGATGGATAATCCCGGTCTTTTTGTTTTTGTCGGACACAATGTGAATAATGCTGTACTTCAAGATGAAAATGGTGATTTTATCTGTAAAATGAATGACTGGGGACAGGTGATCGTAGATCTAAGTATGAAAACATCAGTAGAGGGGCTTTTTGCAGCGGGAGATATACGTATAGAAGCACCAAAGCAGGTAGTTTCAGCAGCAGGTGATGGTGCAATTGCCGCACTGCAAGTAATTTCATATATTCAAGAACAAGCGTAAGGATTAATAAATGGCAAAAGTGGGTATCGTAGGTAGTACGGGTAGAATGGGTGAACACCTTATTAAAAATGTTTTAGAAAATGAGGCATTAGAACTTAGTGCATTGCATGTATTTGATGAACTCAAAATAGATGTGCCTTCTAATGTGTTGATCACCAATAGTATGAAAGCACTTCTTGAAGCATGTGATGTAGTGATAGACTTTTCAGCACCTGTTGCAACGCAAGAACTTTGTGAAGAGGCATTAAAAAACCCTACAGCACTTGTGATAGCAACAACAGGATTTACTGAACACCAGCAAAACCTTCTCACGGAAGCTTCAAAAGAGATGCCGGTTCTCTATGCTTCAAACATGTCAGCAGGGATAGCACTACTTAAACAATTGGTTGAGCAAGTTGCAGCGACACTGGTAGATTTTGACATTGAGATCGTAGAACAGCATCATAGACATAAAGTGGATGCTCCAAGCGGTACAGCATTAACATTGGGTGAGTTTGCAGCAAAAGGTAGAGGGTTGGATCTTGATGCTGTACGTGTGTCTGGGAGAGATGGTCAGATCGGTGCAAGAAGTAAAGATGAGATCGCAGTAATGGCTCTTCGTGGTGGTGACATTGTCGGCCGGCATACGGTTGGATTTTACAATGATGGTGAATTCCTGGAATTGAACCATACAGCTACCAGTAGAGAGACATTTTCAAAAGGTGCTATTCGTGCAGCGACATGGATCGTAAATCAAAAGAGTGGTCTTTACTCTATAAATGATTGTTTAGGAATTTAATATGTGTGCAATAGTAGGTGTATTCGGTGCAAAAAAAGCTTCCACAGTAGCGTATTATTCGCTCTTTTCCATGCAACATCGTGGACAAGAAGCTACAGGTATTTCTGTAGCAAATGGTGAACGTATAGCAATGTATAAAAAGCGTGGTATGGTGGCAGATGTTTTTTCACAAGCAACTCTCGATAAATTGGATGGTGGATGTGCTGTGGGGCATAACCGTTATTCAACAGCAGGGAGTGAATCTGCGGGAGATGCCCAACCTGTATTTGCCAAGTATAAACTTGGAGAGATATCCGTCGTACACAATGGTAATCTTATCAATAAACATGAAGTAAGAAACGAATTGATAGACAAAGGTGCTATTTTTCAAACAGATATGGATACTGAAAATATTATTCATCTTATAGCAAAGTCTCAAAAAGATTCTTTGGTTGATCGTATTAAAGATATGCTAACAAAGATAGAAGGAGCGTACTGTTTGGCGATCCAAAGTCGTTCTAAAATGTTTGTAATCAGAGACCGTTTTGGTATCCGTCCTCTCAGTCTTGGTAAGCTTAAAGACGGTGGATATATCGTAGCTTCTGAGACATGTGCTTTTGATCTGGTAGGGGCAGAGTTTATACGTGATGTAGAACCTGGAGAGATGCTTATTTTTGAAGAAGGAAAAGAACCTCTGTCAGAAAAAGTGTTTGAGCAAGATTATCACCCATGTGCTTTTGAATATATTTATTTTGCGAGACCGGACTCTATTATAGATGGTAAAAATGTGTATAAAATGCGTTTAGAAATGGGGAAAAGACTGGCAAAAGAGACACCTGCGGAGGTAGACCTTGTGTTACCTGTACCAGATTCTGGTGTGGCTGCTGCTAAAGGGTATGCAGATGGATTAGGCGTACCTTTTGAGATGGGTATTGTACGTAATCACTATGTTGGACGTACCTTTATTGAACCAACACAGGAGATCCGTGATCTTAAAGTAAAATTGAAGCTCTCTCCAATCAAACATCTTATAGAGGGTAAAAGAGTAGCCATCATTGATGATTCACTTGTACGTGGTACGACTTCTAAACAGATCGTACGTATGCTTAAGGAAGCAGGTGCAAAAGAAGTACATATGCGTATTGCTGCACCAGAGATAAAATATCCATGTCGCTATGGTATTGATACGCCAACAAAAGAAGAGTTGATCTCTACAAAATTTACGCCAGAAGAGATCGCAGATAAAATGGGTGCTGATTCTCTAGGGTTCCTTTCTATTGAAGGCCTGAAAGAGTCACTTGGTAGTGAAAGAAACTATTCATTGGTGAGTTTTGATGGGAAGTATTTTGCTGGTGGTAATGCAGAGAGCCCCGGGTGTAGCGGCAGTTGCTAAATCTATTTAGAGAGAGTGTAAGTATCGAAACTTGCACTTTATTTAAATGATACTGTTAGTAAATAGTTTAATACTTCTCTTTTATTTTAACTCCATAAATTTTCTATCAATTAGATTAGCTTCTTTTATAAAGTAATCATACAGATGCCATCTCAATTAGTCCACCCTTTATATGTAAATATGCAGTAGTGATGTCTTATTTATTTGATATTAAATGTGTAGTATTGTATCAAATAATTTAAATAGGATAAAATTTATCTTATTATATTGGATATTATACTTAGTAATACGTTACTATTCTCTACTTTACTTCGATATTTAGTGTCGGAGTTTTTGACTGAAAGATAAAAATAACATTATAAAGGTGTACTAAAACATGGAAAATATAAATACTAAGGAAAACCAGAACGTTGATCACGGTTCTGCCGCATTTGTTGCAAAATATGCTAGTCGTGATCTCCAAGCTGGTGTCATTACCGCAACCATGGCAATCCCATTATCTATTGGTATTGCCATGATGTCAGATTATCCAATTCAAGTAGGACTGGCAACAGTTGCTTTTGCTTCCTTCATAGCATTCATATTTGCTATGTTTCGTCCAGGTAACTTTATAGGGGCTCCTGGAATTGCAGCTGGTTTAGCTCCAATTCTTGCGATGGGGGTTGCGACCTTCGGCATGCAAAACATGGCCTTTATTGTTTTTATGACGGCAGCATTTCAAGCAGTGATATGGAAATTTAACTGGCAACGCTATCTTTTAATGGCTGTTCCATCTTACTTAGTTGAAGGCTTATTGGCTGGTATCGGTTTAAAAATTGCTCTTAAATTTTTACCTTTCCTTTGGATGTTACCTGTCGGTATGGCAGCTGGTGAAGATTTTTGGAGTGATGCTCGTATTCAAATCATTACACTTTCAGTAGTTGGAGCTATTATTTTTCTTCTTTTATTTAAAAAATTTAAAGATACAAAACCAGCCCTACCTTACTTTACTTTGATTGTATATGGTATCGTAGCTTCTATATTTGTTGATGTTAAGATGCTGACAGTAGAGGATGTTGATTTTACTCTTGCATTACCTATACCTGATTTTGATTCTGCATATTTATGGATTTATGCGATCTTCTTTTCAATGATGCTGGCTGTGGTTGATGTTATTGAACAAGTAATGAGTAATGCAGCTATTGAAAAGATCGATCCATTACAACGTCCGTCTAATTCAAATAACTCATTATTTACTATTTGGGTATCAAATATGGGTGCCAGTTTCTTTGGTGGTATGACAAACCTTGATGGTTTGGCAAAGTCATCTACAAACCGTCTTGCAGGTGCGTATACAAAACTATCGGTATTGGTAATCGGTATTCTTATTACATTCTTTGTATTTAACTCTCAATATTTACATTATTTACCTTACTTTGCATTGGCAATCATTATGTCATTTGTTGGTATCAAAATGTTCTTAGGCTTGTTACATATTGCAGCATTTGGACCTTATGCGGTACTGCTGGCAATGGTCTGTGCCGGCTTGGTGTTTAAAGTTGGTATCTTTGAAGGACTGATTATTGTTCTACTTATCCACGCTGTCATTAGTTATGTTATCTTCTCAAAGATTGACAATATGCCAACTGGAACAATTGTTAGTAAATACTTCCAGAAATTCAAAGATGACGACCAAGCGCTCGACTAATTTCTGAGTACTTCCTTATTTCTCATTCCCACAACTTTTGTGGGGATACATACAAAACTCCCATACTTGTTATAATAACTCAAATATAATCTATATATCACTCATTCAAGAAACATTGCAAATATGCAAAATCTAAAAGAAGAGTTTCTCTCTTTTAGACAAGCCTCTGTGAAGTTTAACAAAATGATAGAGAAGATCAGAGCTTTTATAGACAAATATGGTGGAAAGTGTATCGTTCTTGATGCACAGGTATTGTTACATTCAAAAGAGTAAAGACGACTTTAAAAGGTTGTCATAGTTGTACTTACAACCTTATCGATAAGTAAAAGCTGATAGAAAACTCTTGATCTTCATTAAGATAATGGTTTTTATGATAGATCGCATAAGGTGGTTTCGTTGTAGTTTGATATTCACTTTTTGGTAGCCACTCATGATAGACCCAGTGAATGAATTTTAGCAAGTCTCCTCTCTTCCCTTCCAGATCAAACTTGGCATAGACCCCACCTGAGATATTGAACTTTGGCAGACGTTGATCTTTTACCTCATTTTCATCACTGGGTACTACACATGCCACATAGTGACACTCCTCTAAGGGTGTGATTGTAGGGTTATCATGAAAAAGCGACATCTCTTTATAATCCTTTAGCTCATTCTGATAAATCCAGGTTTGAATTTTTTGCCATGTTTGTTTTGATTGGTCGTATCCATATCCTCTATGACGGATATAATATCCGGTCTGCTGTGGAATTTTCACAATTTGAGGCTGTATGAGTTCAAAGTTAGCTGTAGAAGCTTTTGCTGTTGGTGATTGTGAGAGGATTTTATGTGAGTACTGTTTATATCCACCTTTTCTCCAGCTATTAGGTGTGATGGAAAAACGTTCTTTAAATGCACGAATGAAAGAGGTTTGAGAGCTGTATCCACACTCATTGGCTATCTCTGAAATCGTAGAGTATTTATTTGTCAACAAAAGATTGGAAGCCTTTTGGAGACGAATTGACTTGATACTTTCATAAATATTACGTCCAAACACTTCTTTAAAGATCTTATGCATATAAAATTTGTTGATCTTAAAATCATTTGCAAGTTCATCAATGTTAATATCAGTATCTATATACTTATAAAAGTAAAACATTAAAGCATTTGAAATTTTTATTTTTTTATCTAACGTTTCTTTCTTCATAACTCTGATTATAGCAACTTTAAGCACTTTTATCAACAAATAAATATTTTTTAACAAATATTTGATAACTAAAATAACAAAAATAGATAATAAAAAAAACAATTTTTGTGAAGAATTTACGCTACTAAATCGATTATAATTCCTGAAATTTTTCACAGTTAGAAAAATTGGCTCAACAAAATGTAGAAGAATTACATTGAGGTGGATGCTATTAAAATGTAGCTTCTAGACAATTTACATTTAATTGATAAATATAAGGAACAAATATGTCACAATTACCAAAGATCATATGGTCAAAAATCGATGAAGCGCCAGCACTAGCTACGTATTCATTGTTACCAATCGTAAATGCTTTTACTAAATCAGCAGGAGTAGAAGTTGTAGAGAGTGA
>NZ_JBFENQ010000012.1:0-23996 GCF_041551015.1 Sulfurovum sp.
CCTAAACTTCCAACTGTCTTTTGCAATATCCAGTCTAGCACCATAAAGATCGGCTTCTAAACTGTTTGGATTCTTGTAGCCAACTGTATTAGTTTTGAGGTTCGCACCGCCCATTTCACCTGCACCATGATCAAACTGATGCGTATAACGCAATGCTGTAGCTACTTGATAACTATTGTTCATCCATTTATATCCTAGATCCAAAGTTGAAGAAGAAAAAAGTTCAGGTACAGCAGTATAATTAAACAGCCATTCAACTTCCTCTTGTGTACCATTGTTAAATTCAATTAATAAAATTTTATCGTCTATACCTGCAGCTTCAAGCTTACTGAGCGTGATTCCTTTATGCATCGCCGTATCATCATTCTCTCTCCATTTATCATATTCACCTGGTCCGTCATCATAGGCAAAGACATGATGAAAATCAGTATGGTCTCTTAATTTTTGTTTTGTTAAAAACGCTGCCTTGAAATTATATTTTGAAACGAACTCACTCTGTAATGTTATACCTTCAAAAGTATTTGGTATCATCTTGATATCATTGCTTTTGGTCATATGACTTTCAAAGATCTGACGTCCCAATCGGATCGAAGTATTATTAGTTCTGTATTCCATATATGCTTGCGCTAAACTTGTAAGACCATATTCACCTTGTGTAGCTACCTTGTATCGACTCAATACTCCTTTACCCACTGTATAATACTTCACATATTCATCATCCATATGCAATGGGTTTTGTGTCGTATATCCACCTAATGTAAAGCCAAACCCATTGAGATAAGCACTTTTATATATAAGACTTCCACCTACACCTATAGTGTAATAATCTTTCCTTACTCCAGTGATCTCTTCATCCCAATTAAATATAAAACTATTAAAACGCAATCTACCGTATAATTCACCTTTTGTAAAAATTTCATTGACGTTATTTGCATTAACCGGTAATATATTATAAATCTCTGTCATATCATTTTTCAATTCACGTTTTTGAGGTGATTCACCGGCCTGAAGTAGACAAACAGTCGAATATAGGAAAGCCATGCAGATTATTATCTTTTTTATTTTTGTTTTCATTATCTATTTCTTTATATATTTCAGTATATAACGGTATGTAAATTTTATTCATGTTCCTGTTAAAAATGAAATTTTATCGTTGTATAACTTAATATATAACGATAAAATTTTTATATCAAAGTAACAAACAACATTTATTATCAAAAAGTACATTAGATAAAAACCTTATAATCTAACATATTTTATAAGGTAAAGTATACTTTGACACTTAGTATATTATCTAGGGTAATTACACATAAAACTTAGAAGCTCTCAACAACTTCAAAGCATGCTCTATTTTATCTTTCAAAACTTCTTCATGCTCGCATAAAAGAGGATTTATATCTAATGTTTTTGTTTCAGACTTCACTTTAATGTCATTAAGTATACCGGCACGCTCTTTACAATTTCTGTACTCACGCAGAGGCTTAAAAAGAATATTAAGTTCCTCGACGATAATGCGCGACTCTTTCTCTCCTATGATATGGAAAAAATCTTCTATTAAAGTTTGAAGAGAGTCTATAAAGATATAAAGCTCTTCAAGCACTTCATCATCATAGCCCTCTTTCGTTTTGCCTAAAAGCATTTCAAATCGTCCTAAACGCTCTCTGACTACATTTTTTATCTCTCTCTTTAAAGAGGTATATGTTTGGTTTTTCTGTACTTCGATCTCTCTTGTAAGGATATTTGTCATCTGTCTAAAAGGTTGGGAGAGGAGCATTTGTGTCACAGTTTTCTCTTCTTGGGTGATGAGGCTTTTTAACTCACTATAGAGTGTTAACTTAGCATCTTCGCGTGTGGCACACAGTTCATTTAAAAAGTAAAGATACCGCAATACCTTGGTCTCTTCATAGTAACGTTGCAGTAAATCGATACAAAAACGCTGTACATTTTGGCTGAACAGATCTGAAAATGTCTCCAGTAGAGTAGCTGTTCGACGCAAAAGAACACGTAAACGATGCAGTGTTGCACTAAAATGTTTCTTCTGAAAATTCATCTTATAGTAGTTTATCAGACGAATGTTCCGGTAAAGTACTAAAGAGACACCATCACGTACATAAACACGTTGTGGTACTTGCCAAAAAAAGAGATTGGGTGATTCAAAAGCATCTATCTTTTCAAAAAACTTTTGTAAATTGTACTCCATAGGTTTCACATACAATGCAAGAGCATGATCATTATATTTATCATCCTGATCGATCTCTTTGAGAACAAAAGGTTGTAATTCCTGGACAGTTTCTGAGTTTCTAAATGTTTTTTCATCTTGAAAATATGCGATCAGTATATATAGACCTTCAAGTTTTTTTAAGTATTTCTCAATAACAGAAGTACTCCCATCTATCATGACTGTATGAGATGTTTTAACGATGACTCTGCCCAAATGGTTTTTACGCTGGGAGGTATACTCCTCTTTACTGACAGATGAGATCTCTTTATGCCCATGATTATTTACCATGACTTTTGTATAGGTATCTGGAAAATGTTTATGGTAATAACACGACTTATCAGCATTTGAAACCGTATAGAACTGTTCTGTTTTCTGAGTGCTTGGCGTATATTTTTTAAGCCAGCGCCAAATGTCTGAAGATACTAAAAACTTGCGTTGTATGTTATTCATATTAGGGATTATATCACAAAAGAAAAAATTGACTCTACGCTCCTTTTTAACTATAATAAGCCATGAAAAACTTCTTTTTAGCACCTATCAAAGGCTACCAATACATTTCAAAAATGTTACCTGCCTCATGCCGCTATTATCCTTCCTGTTCAGAATATGCTAAATGGCAGTTTGAATTTAATGCACCACATAAAGCATTTGCAGCAAGTTCTTTACGCATTTTACGCTGTAATCAATTCTTTAAAGGGGGCATTGACTATCCATTGGTTCACTTTAAACCTCCAAAACCTACAGCTTTACTCAAATTTAATACATTTTCTGGCAAAATCAATGTCATCTATTGGTTGGTACCCCAAAGTACAGCCCCAGATAATACAAACTTTTATGTTTTAAAGGACTTTGATGCAATTAACCGCGCCACTTGACATGCACTTACATCTCAGAGATGGAGAGATGTTAGAAAATATCGCTAAAACAAGTGCCCATACTTTTTCAGGTGCTATTATTATGCCTAATCTTGTGCCTCCGGTAAGCAGTAAAGAAGAAGTTATCGCCTACAAACAGCGTATCATGGATGCGGTAGATAATGAAAAATTCACCCCATATATGACACTCTTTTTCAAACCCTCTTATGACAAAGCATTTTTAGAATCAGTCAAAGATGAGATCACTGCGATCAAACTCTACCCTGCAGGTATCACCACGAACTCTGAAGGTGGAGTAAGCGGTTTTGATGTAGAAGAGTTACGTCCTGCACTTGAAGCAATGAGTGAACTGAATATTCCACTATGTGTACATGGAGAAACCAATGGTTTCGTCATGGACAGAGAAGCAGAATTTGTCAGTATTTATGAAAGATTGGCTACAGCATTTCCTAATCTCAAGATCATTATGGAGCATATCACAACCAAAGAGAGTGTCGAAGCATTAGATAAATTTCAAAACCTTTATGCGACCATTACTCTGCATCATCTTATCATCACACTAGATGACGTGGCGGGTGGTATGCTCAAACCTCACCTCTTTTGTAAGCCTATAGCCAAACGTCCAGAAGACAGAAGTGCCCTGCTCAAAGTAGCTCTTGAGGCACATCCTAAAGTCATGTTCGGTTCAGACTCTGCACCACATCCAAAACATGCAAAAGAGGCTTGTGGCTGTGCTGCGGGTGTCTTTACTGCACCCATTGCCTTACAGGTATTGGCTGAACTTTTTGAAAATGAAAATGCTCCACTTGAAAATCTTCAAGCCTTTATTTCAGGTAATGCACAAAAGATCTACGGTGTCACCCCTTTAAGTAAAACCGTCACGCTTGAGAAAAAAGAGTTTACCGTACCTTCAGATTACAACGGTGTTGTTCCTATGTATGCAGATGAAACATTAGCCTACAGCATAAGAGATGTTAGAAATGGATAAACGACTAAAAGAATTTGAAATATAATAATAAAAATACTGAGGTTAAAGCACTTACTCAAAAATAACTTGCTAACATATAGACAAATCAAGAAGGATAGTAAATGATTGCAAATAACATTGAAGCACTTATAGGAAATACCCCTCTAGTCAAGATCAATACACTTTCAGAAGAGACAGGCACAACTATTTTAGGTAAATGCGAATTTATGAATCCTACCTCTTCCGTGAAAGACAGAATTGCCTTCAATATGATAAATGAAGCACTAAAATCAGGGGAAATTGATCAAAATACAACGATTATTGAACCTACGAGTGGGAACACAGGTATAGGTCTTGCGGCTATTTGTGCCGCAAAGGGACTGAAACTTATTTTAACGATGCCTGAGTCTATGAGTATAGAACGCCGTAAAATTCTTATGCATTTAGGTGCAGAGCTAGTTCTTACTCCTGCATCTGAAGGTATGGGTGGGGCCATCACAAAAGCAGGTGCATTAGAAAAAGAACTGGACAATGCAAAAGTACTTCAGCAATTTAACAATCCAAACAACCCAGACATCCACCGAAAAACAACAGCCCCTGAGATACTGAAAGACACAGAGGGTAATGTGGATATCTTTGTAGCTGCTGTAGGGACAGGTGGCACACTTACAGGTACAGGGGAAATACTCAAAACGGAGATCCCTTCACTTCAAATCATTGCAGTTGAACCTACTGACTCTCCTGTTCTGGAAGGCGGAAAAGCCGGACCGCATAAGATCCAAGGGATTGGTGCAGGGTTTGTACCTGAGATACTCAACACAGAAATTTATGATGAAGTCCTTGCAGTGAGCAATGAAGCCTCTTTTGCTATGGCACAAAAAATTGCCAGAGAAGAAGGTTTGCTCATTGGTATTTCAGCAGGTGCAAATCTGCATGCTGCCTATACTATAGCAAGCAGACCGGAAAACAAAGGTAAAACAATCGTAACGATACTCTGTGATACAGCTGAACGTTATCTTTCTACGGAACTATTTGATACCTAATGTCAAAAGTTCAACCATCAGATTCTCTGTTACTAGAGACGATCAGGATAGAAGATGGGGAAATACACAATCTAAGCTACCATCAAAAACGATGTAACCAAAGCCGTAAAGCACTATTTCAAAGTACCGATACACTAGAACTTTCCTCCATCATCAATCCACCCCATAAGGGCTTATACCGTTGTCGTATCCTCTATGCTGAGACACTACACTCTATAGACTATATTCCTTACACTCCAAAAAAGATACAAAAATTGAAAATCGTCTCCTCAGACATTGAATATAGTTTAAAATATGCCAATAGAGATGCTTTAAACGCCTTGCTTGAATCAAATAAAGATGTAGATGAAGTGATCATAGAAAAAAATGGTTATCTAACCGATACTACCATATCAAACATTGCTTTCTTTGATGGGAAACAGTGGTTTACTCCTGAAAAACCTCTACTTGAAGGTACCATGAGAGCCAAATTGATCGATGAGGGATTTTTGAAAACAAAGCAGATAAAGAAAGAAGACCTTCAAAACTATTCACAAGTGGGTCTAATGAATGCTATGATAGGATTTAAAATTCTAAATATGGATAACATACAAAATATCATTAAGGGAAAATAATGACCATTAACCTTTTGCAAACACCTGAATATCGTACACTTATTCAATCACACATCTTTGAAACCATTAAATATCTATTTAACAGAAATCAAGAATTTGCACTTGCATGTGAAGTCAAATACATTACATTTACACCGGAATTACCCTCCCATATCAAAGAATCATTTAATGATACAGTTCTATTTATATTGAGTGGCTTTACCTTTGAAAGTGCTCAGTTAGATGAAGAGTATTTCTCTTTTGAAGCGGGGTTTGGGAGTGAAAATTTTGGTTCCACGGTATCTTTACCGCTGCTTGCTATCAAGCAAGTCTTTGTAGGAGATAACCCCATAGTCATTAATCTTGCAAATCCGGTGATTGAGAGTGAAAAGAAAAAAGAAGTAAGTGCATCCAAAAAATCTTCTATGGAAGCACTTTTAAAGAATCCTGAGAATAAAAAACTCCTCAAGAATAAAAAATAGAGTCTACTCTTAGCAGCGACCCGCTAAGATGTAATTTACTACATTATCTACATATGCATTGTGTTTATTCTCTTTAGAGTACACGATGAAGAATTTACGTGTCATTGTATAACCTCTAAGTCTTGCTTCAAAAAGTTCACCATTGGCAACTTCATCCATAATAGCATATTTTGATATGATAGACACTACTGGTTTATCTGGATTTCTATCACTCTTCTTAAGTGTTTGGAGTACAGTAGTAGTATTACTTACTTCACTAAGTACATTAAAGCTTTTACAAGAAACACCCAATTCATCAAATACTTCTTGAACAACTTTTCTTGTATGTGACCCCTCATCTCTACAGATCCAATCAAAATCATATAACTCTTCTGTTTTCAATGTTTTGGCTATAGGTACATTACTTACAACCACAAGTTCATCTTCCAACCATTCTCTGTAAATAAGATCTGGATCGATTATAGGTGATTCAATAAGGCCCACATCTATTTTTCTATCTTTCAGTTTTTCTATGATGTTATCACTTAGATCGATATCTAAATTTACACTGTTGTTGATCGCTTCACCAATCGTATTAAGACATTGTCCCGGGATAATATATGTACCGATAGTATATGAAGCACCTAGTCTAAATGTGATCTCTTTATTGATGATTTTAAGTATATCTTGTTCTGAAGAGATTATCTCTTTTTCAAGTCTTGTTGCTATTTTATAGAGCTCTTCACCCTCATTGGTTAATTTAATACCATTCTTTTTACGCTCAATAACCTTACATGCCAGATATTTTTCAATAAATTTAATCTGTTGTGTTACCGCAGGTTGTGAAATTCCCAACTTTGCAGATGCTTTAGAAAAACTTCTTTCACGTGCTACAGTTAAAAATGTCTCTAACTTTACAAAATCTTTTAACATTTAATTGTGTCCTTAATTCTAAACTAATTCTTAAATATATAAATATATAAGTTAATAAAGTCATTATATCTAATTATACTTAATCTAACATAAGTTATTCTTATTAGAATAATTCTATTTTGCATAAAATATCTAAATTTTTCCTTTATGGCACTTCTAATCAATTAAAAGGTATAATTAATACTATATAGGAGCACAATTACGTTATGGAAACAATTTTAAATGCACTAAACCCATCACAGCGGGAAGCTGTAGAACATATTGATGGTGCCATGCTTATCCTTGCAGGTGCAGGGAGTGGAAAGACCAAAACCCTTACCACAAGACTCGCTTATCTTGTAGGAGAAGTAGGTATAGACCCGGCAAACACTTTAACACTTACTTTTACCAATAAAGCTGCTTCTGAAATGCGAGAACGTGCCCTTAAACTCATGCCGGAAAAAGTAAGTTACCCTCCACTTTTATGTACTTTTCATAAATTTGGTTTACTCTTTTTAAAATTCCATATTGAAAAACTGGGTAGAAGTAATGCCTTTGTGATCATAGACAGTGATGATAAAAAACGGCTTTTACGTTCTATAGCCAAAGAGCTAAAGGTAGACCTAAACATATCATTTATTGCTTCTGAGATCTCAAAATACAAAAATTCACTACTCTCACCTGAAGTGGTTTTAGAAAAAGCTGAATTACCTGACTACAAACAAATAGCCAATATTTATGTAAAGTACCAAGCAAATATTGAAGAGAACAATCTTGTAGATTTTGATGACCTCTTAATGCTTACCTACAAAATACTTAGTGAAAATGATGCGCTGAGAAAAGAGACAAGTCAACGTTACCAATACATCATGGTAGATGAGTACCAGGATACCAATGAACTACAGTTTCAACTTCTTGAACTGCTCTCCTCTGAACATAATAATCTCTGTGTTGTAGGTGATGATGATCAAAGTATTTACGGATGGAGGGGAGCAAATATACGTAATATCTTAGAGTTTGAAAACAACTTTGAAACATGTAAAACCGTGAAGCTTGAAACAAATTACCGTTCTACTGAACCCATTCTCAAAGCTGCCAATACGCTTATAGAACACAATTCAACCCGTTTAGGCAAAAAACTTACTTCGCATAAAGGTGAAGGTCAAGAGGTCAAACTACTTCACTCACTTGATGAGTCTATGGAAGCAAAAGCCATTGCACATGAGATCCAAAAACTGCTTGATGAAGGTGCAGATCCGGACGAGATAGCAGTACTTTACCGTATCAATGCACTGTCACGTTCACTTGAAGAGGGTTTTACAAAAGCTGGTTTAGGCTTCAAACTGATCGGTGGCATGCGTTTTTATGAACGTGCAGAGATCAAAGATCTTATCTCTTACTTAAGAGTTCTATCCAATCCACATGATGATTTTTCTCTTATACGTATCATCAACAAACCTAAAAGGGGTATAGGAAAAGCATCTATAGAAAAACTGCAGAAAGCTGCATTTGATCATAAAATGTCAATATTTGAATATATAGATAAATCGGCACAAGGTGAACTTCCTTCTATCATTAGTAAAAAAGTAGCCACTGCTTTGGGTCAACTTGCCGAAGATATCAAATTTTTGCAAGAAGCTTTGGAAAATGAACTTGGTAACTTTATTACTCTCTTTGAAGAGCGTATCAAGCTTAAAGATCATTATGCCGGTATGGTAGATGGCTTTGACCGTATCTTGAATATTGATGAATTTTATGGGTACTTCAGAGATGCCGTGATCAAAAATCCTGATCTTACACTTGATGAGTTTCTCAATGACATCTCACTACAAAGCGATCAAGATCAGGTTGAAGAAGACACTATCACCATTATGAGTATACATGCGGCAAAGGGATTGGAGTTTGAACACCTTTTTGTCATAGGTCTTGAAGAAGAGTTCTTTCCTCTGCTCGGTGAAGGCTCAAATATGGAAGAGGAGCGTCGTCTAGGCTATGTAGCGATCACTAGAGCGAAGTCGGATCTTACACTTTGTTATGTCGACAGTCGTTTTTACAAGGGTCGCCGTAAAATGATAGACAAGAGCCGTTTTCTAGGTGAAGCTGGGCTCATCCAAGAGACAAGCCTCAAGATCACAAAAAGTTCTGCTTTTAAAAAAGGGGACTTGGTTAAACACAAGATCTTTGGTATCGGACGTGTACAAGCTGCCAACAAATCCGGTAAAGAGTACAAACTTCTTATTAACTTTGGCGGAAATAAAAAAGAAATTTTAAGTTCATTTGTTCAATCAATATAAAGTATAACTCTATTATGCAATTGAAATTTACTACTATTTTAGATTTGTAATTTTTTTCAATTACCTTATATTTGAACTGTGATGGTGCTTCCCCTTCATTTTTTAAAAAAACGAAGCAAAAATCGTCGTATCTCTCGAATCGCTTTACTTACAAGGGCGTTCGAAACGACAAGGCACACTGCGTGTGATTAAAAGTGAATACTAAAGGAAATCAACTGTGAATAGATTATTTGTAGTCAATAAACCTATTTTTAGATCTTCTAACGGATACATGGGGTATGTCAAACGTAAGTATGGGACGAAAAAAGTAGGGTTTTCCGGTACACTTGACCCTTTTGCCACAGGATGTCTCATTGTTGCTACCGGACAATACACCAAACTGTTCCAATACCTCAATAAAACGCCTAAAAGCTATAAAGCTACACTATGGCTAGGAGCAAACTCCCCAAGCCTTGACATTGAGAAGATAGACAGCATTAAAGAGGTATCTCCTTTTACAGAACGACGAATAGAGGAAGCTTTACTTTCGCTCAAAGGTGAACTTACCTATTATCCGCCAAAATTTTGTGCAAAAAAGATCAATGGGAAGCGCGCTTACGAACTCGCACGTGAAGGTTTGGAAGTAGAACTTAAAACCATCACGTCTACTATTTATGACATTAAACTACTAAACTATAACCATCCTTTTGTACACTTCGAAGCAAAAGTCAGTGAAGGTACATATATACGTAGTCTAGGTGCGCTTGTCGCAGACAAATTGGGAGTAGACGGTACACTCTCAAGCTTACACCGTATTCATGAAGGACAATTCTACTTTGATAATGAAAAAGCCCTGAACCCTTTTACACATTTGGATATTCCTTCCAATGTTTACACAGGTGATGAGGAGTATATGGAACTGGGTAAAAAACTTTCACGAGAATATTTTGAAACAAAGGAGGATGGTGTCTATCTTATAGAGACTTCAAACTTTTTCTCTATCATCGAAATAGCAGGTGAAGAGGTCAAATATAGATTTAACCGTATCCCAAAGTTTGAGGAAGAGTCATGTACAGTATAAAAGCGCACGCAAAAGTGAACATTTTTTTAAAGATCACTGGTCATAAAGACGGATACCATACCTTGCTCTCAAGATTTATGAGAGTAGAGGATCTATATGACACCATCACCTTTGAACCATGTGAATGTGAAACCTTTACCATAGATGGCTGTGAGGATATCCCTCTTGAGTCTAATACCATCTATAAAGCATATAAAGCACTCAACAACTATACCGGTGATCTAGATATACTCAACTTCTTTTACAAACATAAAGTCGTCGTCACCAAACGTATACCAAGTCAGGCAGGTTTAGGTGGTGGAAGTTCTGATGCTGCTGCTTTTATGCGTTTGGTAAAAGAAGTCTGTAACCTTATGATCAGTACTAAAGAGTTAGCGAAACTGGGAAGTACTATAGGTGCTGACCTGCCCTTTTTCATCTACAATTACCCTTCTGCAAATGTAAGCGGTTTTGGTGAGATAGTCGAACCTTTTGAAGAAGAACCGCTCTCTTTAGAACTCTATACTCCTGACATAAGATGTGACACTACAGTAGTCTATAAAACATTTAAAGAACATCTTTTGGATGATATTACTCTCAGTTCTTTCATAGGATGGGGAAAACTAGACTCAAAAACTTTGCTGGAACTCATTGCAGATCCTGTTAGACTGAATGACCTTTACAATGCAGCACTTATCGCTTATCCTGAGCTAAAGAATGTTGCCAAGGAAGGATGGTTCTTTTCAGGAAGCGGAAGTACATTTTTCCACTTGGTTTAAATTGATTCCTATCGATCCTTTTATCTCATTTAATTAGTATCTCTTTATTCAAAAGATAAACTATTAACCTATACTGGTTATAATAAAAAAATTTAATGTAAAGAAATAGTAATAATGTCTAAACTCTCCCAATATCCTGATATTTTCGATGAACTCAAAGAACAAGTACGTAACGCCGGTCTACTCAACCGTGTACCTGTTCGAGGTAGCATAGAAATGATCGCCATTCTTGGCTCCATAATAATTGCACTTGTAACTGCAGCACTTTGGAACCCTATAATTTTAGGACTCTTTTTAACACTGCTTTTTACGCGTTCTGTATTTGTCTCTCATGACATATTACACACACAATATTTTAAAAACAAATCCCTTTCCAAAAAACTCTCTTACCCTTTTTCTGCACTCATACTCAGCAACTCCTCTTCATGGTGGGACTATAAACACAATGTCAATCACCACACCTACTGTAATATTGTAGAAAAAGATGCAGATATCCGTGCCCTTGATGGTGCATTTACGCCCAATAAAGGAAACAAACCTTTTATCAAAAAGTATAAACACATCATCTTTTGGGGAGCAATGTTTTTTATGTTCCCTGCATTTATAGCACAGTCATACAAATTTGTGATCACACGAAAACTCTGGGGAGAGTTTTCACTAATGCTGCTTCACTGGCCACTCATTTGGGGAACCCTGATTTACCAAATTGGTGCGGCCGATACACTTATCGTAGCATTAACACTTAACTTTGTACTCTCCCCATGGCTTGCTTTTGGTTTCATTACAAACCACTTGGGTTGTGAAACATTTAATGAAGAAGAAGCCAAAGATTTCTCTTGGATGGAACTGCAAATGAGAGGAAGCCGTTCTTTGAAAGGCGGTTTTTTAGTACACTGGTTCTACGGTGGACTCAATACACAAATAGAGCATCACCTCTTTCCTAAAGCACCACGTTTTAATCTTCTTAAAGTACAGAAGATGACAAAAGAGTTTGCCCGAAAGTACAATATACCGTATTTTGAAACGACACCTATAATGGCATATATACAGATCAATAACGCGTTAAAAGAGTATTGAAGTTTCTATTCCTCTTTTGCTTTCTTCTTGAGCATAAGTAAATACAGTTCTTCAACTTTATCTCGTGCCCAAGGTGTTTTTCTTAAAAATTTGAGACATGAATTGATACTGGGATCATAATTAAAACATCTTATATTTACAAACTGTCCTAACAGTTCCCAGCCGTACTCTTCTTGTAACTCTTCAAGTATTTGTTTTAATTTAATGCCGTGTAAAGGGTTGTTTTTATGTTCATTATTCATCAGGTTATTTCCATTTTTTTGGCCTCTGCTTCGATTGAATTTAATCGCTCTTATTTGTTATTTGGCTCGCTTGTACCAAAGTTCTTCATCGAAAATTTAACTCTCTCTTGGACATCTAGGTGACCTTTCTGCTTATCTATCATGTCGTAACGATGTATTGCACCAGCTTTATTGGCAATTTGTATTGCCAAACCTGGACGTGCATTGAGTTCCAATATCAAAGGACCTAAATTTTTATCCAGTACAATATCTGCACCCAGGTATCCTAAATGAGTCACTTCATAACATGATGCTGCCAGAGTGAGTATTTTTTCCCAATACGGTATTTTAAGCCCTGAAAAATCATACCCTGTATCGGGGTGATGTGTTATTGGAGAGCCATGCTGTACAGAAAAAAGTGATTTCCCGGATGCCATATCGATACCAACACCCACTGCACCCTGATGCAAATTAGCTTTACCGTCACTTTCGCTTGTTGAGCATCGTAACATAGCCATAGCAGGATAACCTTTATAGACTATAACTCTGATATCTGGAACACCTTCATAACTGTAACGGTCAAAAATAGGATCAAATTCTACCAATTGTTCAATCATTGCAACATCAGGCTTACCTCCCAAAGAGTAAAGACCACTTAGTATGTTGGAAATATCACGCTGGATATCTCTAAGTTGTAACCTCTGTCCATTTGGCTTAATAAACTCATCACCTTCACGTTGCATAATCACTAAAATACCTTTCCCCCCACTTCCTTGAGCAGGTTTGAGAACAAATTTATCAAGACCGGCTAAAATATTTTTTAGGTTACGTAGTTGGGACTGGCGTTCGATAGTTGCAAGTAATTTAGGTACAGCAATACCAGCATTTTGTGCAACTACTTTTGTCTTAAGTTTATTATCTACCAGAGGGTAAAACTTACGATCATTTTGTGCACCGATATAATGTATATTACGTTTATTCATACCCAATATACCAAGTTTTTTGAGCTTAAAAGGATTAGCCAACATGTCCTAGTCCATCATAGATTTAAAACGAATTAATTCACTCAATCGGTAGCCACTATAACGCCCCAACATGATAATTGCTGCCAATACCACAAAGAGTAATTCCGGAAAGTTAAAGGCAATATGTGAAACAAAAGGGTCACTCATCACAAAGTAAGCGAACACGGCTACTATCAAAGATCCTCCACCTTGAATAAAAACTTCTTTGGCTCCTTCTTCTTCCCAGAGTATTGACATCCTTTCAATCGTCCAGGCCAAGATGATCATAGGGAAAAATGTAACCGTGAGTACCTCTTTAATACCCAGTTTAAAACTCAAAATACTCATAAATGACATAATCACTATAACGACGATCATAACCGCTGAGATCCTTGCCACCAGTAACAAGTTAAGCGTGCTTAAATAAGAGCGAATAACCAATCCCATACCCACAATCAATATAAACATAATCAGTCCTGCAAATAGTGTTGTTTCCATAAAAGCTAATGCTATCAATACAGGCATAAATGTCCCTGATGTTCTCAACCCTCCTATGATCCTTAGCAGTACCACCACCAATGCACCAAAAGGCACCAATAATATATGTCTATATGCATTTTGTTCTGAAACAGGTAATGAAAAAAGTGAAAAATCCAATATAGCAGCTTTTTTCAGAAGCTCTTGTTTTTCAAGAAGATATTCTACTGGTACTTGACGTTCATTCAATGAAAATCGTATATTGGATTTTGTTGCACCGGTTACATCAATCAATGAATCACCACCTTGTTGCCAGACAAAAAAGTTTTTATCCCGAGTAACTTTTCCTTTTTTTAAATCATAAAGCTGCCATTTCTTTCCATCATAGACTTCCAGCATAGGTGTCAATGAAATATTACGTCGTTCACTTTCCAAATAGAGCCCATAAATATTTCGTACCAATATCTTTCTGTATTTCAAAAGACGAGAGATCATTTCAAGTTTGGTTTCTCCTCCCTGCGCAAGCAATATTTTTACTGCTTGCGAAGGTTCTTTTGCATTAAAGTCATGAATTAATTGTGCTGCAAAAGAGTGTATATCCGCTGATCTCAATCGAACATCATCAAGAAGGTTTTTTGCTGTATTTCTTAATGTATCAGGAAGATCACTCAGTGTTTCAATTTCCTGTTCAAAAGGGACAAGAGGCAATTCGGGCTTGAATTCTCCTGGTTCTATCCAGACTTCAATAGAATAGTAAAGTATTTGAGGTCCAACTACATTTCTCTTACTCCATTCTGCTCTTTTCCCAGTTATTGTCTGCGCTTCAGCATAACCAAAACCAGAAGATGCCACATCTTGAGAGAGTATCTGTATACCCTCTTGTGGCTCTGGTAATGCCATAGAGACTAAAACAGGTTTATTCTTTCCTTCAAAAGAAATCTCTGCTCCTATCTTATAAACTGAACGCTTTTCATGTGGTAAAAATGGTATCCCAAGTACTCCGACTTTGTACCAAACAATAAAGAAGCCTATAAAAGCCAGACTAAGCGCAATGAGCAATACTTGAAATTTTCTAGACACGAAACTCCCTTTTATTTAGGTAAAACCATAGGTTTAAACTGATATTTTTTTGCAACATCAACGATGAAATAATCACGTAGAAAATTACGTCCGATCAGTACAGGATATATATAGGCATCTCTATCATTCAAAGTGACAGGAATGAGTTGAGAGACATCCCCAAGTATAATACGCATGTTTACAACATAACGATCTTGCGACACCTCCCCATGACGTTTAATTTGTACAGTTTTGACTACTTTTCTTTCAATGATGTGTTCCTTTTCTCCATCCATACAGACAAAACGTACCCACTGTTTTCCATCACGCTCAAAAGGTGTAATATTTCGTGCATCAACAGATGTGGTTTTGGCACCGGTATCAATACGTGCTTTAAGTATGATATTCGGTGGTACAAGTCGAACATTTTCTATAGCACCAATAATTTTCTTAGCACCCGATTTTTGTGTATTGACATTCTCCATAATACTATTTTGTACTATAGTATCTTCTTTAGCATGTATGAAAGATGTAGTGCAAAGTATAAAGAAAAATAGTATGCTGTAGTGCCATCTTATTGGTAAGATCATTGCTAAACTCCATATAGTAAATATTTATATAATTATACCATAGAAGAGGATACAGTCTGCCTCTTTCTTACAGTGATTATATTTCGATGTTATAGCAAAAATATATTACTTTTAAGATTAGCTTTAGACCAATACTGCCCGATAAGAAGGAGCATATATTAATAGACGATCTTCTTCCAGCCAAAATCTCTGAACAATCTCATCCAAGTACTATCTAATGAGGCAGCTATCACTAATTTTTCTTTACCTATAGGATGTATAAAAGAAATTTTATTTGAATGTAGGAGAAGCCTATAACATTCATATTTCTCACGAAAAAGTTTATTATGCTCTCCTCTTCCATGTTTCGTATCTCCCACAATGGGATGAAATATATGTTTCATATGGCGTCTAAGTTGATGTTTTCTCCCAGTTTTTGGAAGAAGTTTTATCAATGAATAGCGTGCCACGGGATAACGGCTTACAGGAAAGGGTAACTCCACTGTAGCCAGACGTTGGAACTGTGTTTGTGCCTCTTGTACTTCTTTTGTAATACCTTGTTTTTTTTGCTCTTTGGTATCCAACATCTGTTTGAGTGGGTAGTCTATGAGTGAAGTATCTTCTGTAAATCCACGTACGATAGCAATATACTCTTTATGTACCTGGGATGAACGAAAAAGAAGAGACATCGTCTGTGCCATCTCGGCACTTAATGCAAAAAGCAATACCCCTGAGGTAGGCTTATCCAAACGATGAATTGGATAGACATATTTTCCTATCTGATCGCGTATCAACTGTAAGGCAAACTGTGTTTCATGTTTGTCTATAGGTGACTTATGTACAAGCAAACCTGATGGTTTATTGATAGCCACAAGATACTCATCCTGATAGAGTATTTCCAAAGGGTTTATTTCTGTATTATCCATTGTGAATTATATGATATAATTCTACAAAATATAGATAGAGCCCTCTACATAAAGGAACGATTTGGCAATCAATATCGTAGCACAGAACAAAAAAGCCAGACACGATTATGAGATACTTGAAAAGTTTGAAGCAGGTATTGTACTGTCTGGTGCCGAAGTCAAAGCACTGCGTGCTAAACGTGCTAACCTAGTAGATGCTTTTTGTCGTTTCATCCAGGGTGAGCTGCATCTTATGAATGCCCATATCGCTCATCTTGAAACAGCAAGCAAATATTTTACTCCAGATACACGTACACCAAGAAAGCTACTCTTGCACAAAAAACAGCTCGAAAAACTCTATGTCAAAGTACATAAAGATGGTCTTACTATCGTGCCTCTAATGATCTATTTCAATGAACGTAACATTGCAAAAGTAAGTATTGCTATAGCTAAAGGTAAAAAACTTCATGACAAACGTGCAGATATGAAAGCAAAAACACTCAACCGTGAAGCCCAACAAGCGATGAAAAATAAAGAAGAGTAAAGATGCAAAAACTTAGTGATCTATTGTCAGGTTATAAAAGTGTTGTTCTTGGAACACAAGGCAGTAATGGCTATCCTTTCTCCTCTTATGCACCTTTTTACTACGATAGGGAACAAGTGTATATCTTCATCTCAAACATTGCGACACATGCAAGAAATATACAAACAACACACAAGGCATCAGCATTTTTCATAGAAGATGAGAATAAGAGTGAAAACATCTTTGCAAGAAAACGCATATCTTTGCAATGTGATGTAACTTCTATCTCTAGAGATGAGGAGACATTTAACACTGTTATGGAAAATTTTCAAGATAAATTTGACGCTAATATGGTAACGATGCTCATGGGGATGAAAGACTTTAACCTTTATGCACTCAAACCCATTTACGGTGAAGCGACTTTTGGATTTGGAGAAGCCTATCACATAGGCGGAGAGAAGATGAATGAACTCGTAACAAGGAGAGAAAATAGCGGTCATAAGTAAGGACTACTTTTGACCCCTTCTCTTCTCTAATAAAATCTCTCTAGAAGAAAAGTAAGTATGCTCTTTCTTCTCTTGTGTTCTCTTTTTACGTTTATTTATGAGTTTGGTATGTGTATTTGGTTTAATGACTCTGTTTTGCTTCACTTTTTTCCATAATGAGACTCGTTCATACCCTATGAAGCTATAGATACTCTTTTGTATCTTTTTAACCAACCACTTTAAAAAGCTTTTTACAGGTATATGAAATACCTTTTCCACATAATACTCCATCCAGCCAAACCATAATACAAAAGAAGCATAAATCTTTCGTAATCCCTTAGCCAAAAATGGAACCTTTTCCATCCAAGACAGCAGCCAAGTGAAGATGATGACTTCAACAATGGGGGCAAGCCAACTTCCCCATAAGTAATCTGTAAAAAAATAGGCAACAGCTGTACCAACTTTAAGAAATATTGCCAGTAAAAAGCTCCATACTTTAGCTACGAAAACTTTCACAGCAAGCATCCCGCCCATGAATTTACCTATGAAACCCAATGATCCCAAGAATGCAAAAATAGTCATCAATTTTTTGGTTAAAGGAAAATTCTTAAAATTCTTTTTTGCATGTCGCACCAGTTTCCTAATATCATTTGAAAGATGGTCCAGGAAATGAGTCTTGATATTTCCCATCACCACTTTTTCCACTACATAACGTTTTCCCAAACCTGTAGCAGAAAGCAGTGCGAGCTTTTTAAGAAAAAGAGTCAATATGAACTTGCCTTTCACAAGAAAAAATGCAGCCAAAAGTGCAAAAAGATTTTTCTTTATGAAAAACACTATTCTCAAAAATAATGCTACTACAAAAGCACGACTCTCCTCATGGCTGAACACAACCATGAGACTAACAAGAAGTAGGAGTGTACTCCATAAGAGAAGTCGTTTTTTCATATTTAATCTATTTTCTCAGTGATTCTTTGAGTGTCTTGTAAAGCCGTTTCATTTTTTCCATAAAAGGACTTTTATTTGCAAAGTATTTTTCTTTTAAAACTTTAATGCGCGTCTTTATCTGCACAAGATATTCTATAGTTTTCTTATGCATCTCACTAGACTTGATCCAATCAATCGCTTTCATTATCCACTCATAGAGCCATTTAAACCATCCAAACTGCATAAGCTTCTCTTCTGTTACTCTAAAGAGCCAAAAGGTAAATGCTGCTATGGGAATTTTAGAAATATAAAGCGCTAAACCCAAAAGAACCTGTCCACTTACAAATAACATCCCTGCATAGATACCAAATGCCTCCACTATCGTAAGCAATACCACAAAAATAACAAGAATCATAGAAGGGTTTACACTCTCCAACTTCGCTTCGATCTTCTGAAGGATTTCTAGTGCATGAATTGCATCATAAATAGGCTTTGCGATCCCCTCCCAAATTAATTCTTCAAAAATGATATAGGTGATAACAAGAAGAAGTTGTAAAAGTGAAAGTAGTCTATTTTTTATGGTTGATAGCATTATGGGGTATCCCTAAATAAATTTTAAAATATTATAGCGATTAATTAGAAAATAATATAGATAAAGAAAGTTTATATTTCTTTTTGATTTGTAATAGTTTTGGTTGAATGGAGTTCATGTAGTGAAAGAACTTACTAATAGTAAGTGACTGAAAGGAATGAGCTCCATTCAGCCGGAAATGCTGCAAAGCAGAAAGAAAGATTACTTTCTTCTGAGTTCTTTGATTCTTGCTGCTTTACCTTTAAGCTCTCTAAGATAGAACAATTTAGCTCTTCTGATTCTACCTCTTCTAAGTACTTCTATACTTTCGATAGAGTTTGAGTAAAGTGGAAAGATTCTCTCAACACCAACAGAGTTAGCACCCATTTTTCTTACCATGAATGTTCTACCAGTTCCTTGACCTCTAATTGCGATACAAAGACCCTCATAGTTTTGAACTCTTGTCTTTTCACCTTCATTAATAGTTACGGCTACTCTTAGTGTATCACCAGCTCTGAATACTGGAATGTTTTTGTTTTCTAATTGTGCTTGTTCAAAGCTTTCAATGTATTTATTTCTCATATGTTATACCTTTTTTGTATAAGTCTGGCCTAAAATACTTTGTTTTACACAAAGCAAGCCCTCTTTTTAAGTCCGTGATTTTACTATGATTACCCTTTAGGAATTCTGAAACTACTTCATTGTTTTCATAATTTTTAGGTTTTGTAAAAGAAGGGGCTTCCAAAAGAGATTCTTCAAAACTCTCTATACTTAAGGAATCACTGTTACCCAATACCGCTTCAACATTACGACTAATGGCATCACAAACCACCATACTTGCCAACTCTCCACCGGTTAATATAAAGTCCCCAATAGAAAATAGTTCATCTGCCTGAGCTTCTATAACACGTTCATCTATTCCTTCATAACGTCCACTCACAAGCACAACATGTTCTTTTTTCGCTAAACGTCTTGCATCGTTTTGTGTAAAAGGTTTTCCCACTGGAGAAAGGAACACTATGTGTGCTTTTTCAGATACCTCTTTGATCTTTTTAATCGTATCCATCAAAGGTTGTGGTGTCATAAGTATACCTGCACCCCCACCTATCATTGGTGCATCAACACGGTTATGTTTATCTTTGGTGAAATCACGTGGATTATAAAGGTCTATAGAGATCTTCTCATCTTCAATCGCACGTTTTAAGATACTCTCAGAAAAGTACCCTTTGATAAGATTTGGGAAAAGGGTGACAAAAGAAAATTTCATAAATATCCTTTTAAATACGACTAGCCGTATTAGCCAACTGCTAAAGTTGACATAGTGTCAACGTAGTTTGTTGGGCTTTGCTAACAAACGTCCTATTAGAAGACAACGCATAGAGTATTCAACTAGCCTCTAAAATGTCTTTAGCATCTTTTGTATAGACTATTTTTTCTTCCGTGTCTACTTTGATAATGTAACGTTCTATATAAGGGAGTAAGAATTGTTTTGACAAACCTGCATCAATCAAACTGGCATCTGTTTTCACAGCAAGATAATCTGTATCTGCCATACGTTGTATATCATCTACCACACCTAAAACTTTATCATCCTGTTTTACTACACAGCCGATAACATCAAACCAAAAGTGTTGTCCTTCACCCAACTCACAATTTTCTTTTGTTTGTTCTTCATTTGCAAAAAGCTTGGTATTGGTCAACTTTTTTGCAGAATCAATACTTTCATAGCCTGTAAAACGAATCGTCCCACGTGTAAAATTAATATCTGCGATAGTAAGATCACCACGGTTACTTTTATAAGTCTTACCTACTTTAAACTGTTCTGGAAAATCTGTATGAAGATGAAACTTGAGGTCACCCCAAAGTCCTATAGTACGCCCTATTTGAGCGATAAGAGAATTGTCACTAGACATAAAATTACTCAGATGCTTTTACATTAACGCGGTAGTTTTTACCGCCTTTTGCTTTACAGCCGGAGATGACTGTTTTAATAGAATTGATCATTCTTCCTTCTTTACCGATAAGTTTACCTATGTCTTCACTGTTCGCGAAGATCGTAATCTCATCGAAACTCTCATCAACTTCTGCGATCTCTATGGAGATATCTTCAGGGTTGTTTACCAAAAGTTTGGTATATGAGAGTAAGAAATCTTTAACCATTAAGACTATTTTTTACCTGCTAGTCTAGTTACTGTTGGGCTCATTTGTGCACCAACACTTAACCAGTAGTTCAATCTTTCTTCATCGATTGTAAGTTCTTTGTTTACACTTACTGGATTATAGTGACCGATCGCTTCGATCCAACCACCATCTCTTCTTTTTCTGCTATCTGTTACTACGATTCTATAAAATGGTTTTTTCTTTCTACCCATTCTTGTCATTCTGATCTTTGTCATATTGTGTCCTTTTGTTTTTTCATTTGTTTTAATGCCTATCTTGAGGAAAAGCTACGCATTTTCGTAACAAGTACTGACAACTGTTTTTTAATGACTAAAACACTCATCAACACTTCATAAATTCTTTTGGAACGCGATTCTACCATAAATATTATAAAGATTTTATTAAAGTCTATGGTTCTCTCACGTATAAGGAGAGTAGTTGTATAAGCTTCATACAGAAGCGTATCAAATCTTAGCGTGGTACACCAGGGAAACCACCGCCGCCTTGCATCTGTGCCATCATATCTTGCATCTGTTTCATACCGCCTTTCCCTGATAACTTTTTCGCCATCTTTGCTGCATTTTTAAACTGTTTAAGTACACGGTTTACCTGTACCTGGTCAAGTCCTGCACCTGCTGCCAAACGTCTTTTGCGTGTGTTAGTAAGAAGATCCGGATCTTCTCTCTCTTTAGGTGTCATAGAAGAGACCATTGCTTTGATCATTTTGATCTCCTCAGAGTTTTCCAGATCCATGTCACCTATCTGCTTTGCCATGTTCCCCATACCAGGTATCATACCCATGATAGACTTCATACTTCCAAGCTTTTTCATCTGTTCCATTTGAGCTAAGAAGTCATTAAAATTGAACTGACCTTTTTTTATCTTCTGTGTAAACCTCTTTGCCTCTTTAGGATCTATGGCAGCTGCTGCTTTTTCTGCAAGAGATTCAACATCTCCTGCACCCATTAAACGGCTTACGATCCTGTCTGAAATAAATTGCTCAAGATCTGGCATCTTTTCACCCGCACCGATGAAACGAAGTGGTACCCCCACCTGCTCTGTAAGACCAAGTGCAACACCACCCTTAGAATCACCATCAAACTTGGAAAGTACGACACCTGTGATGCCTATCTTCTCTTTAAAGGTTTGTGCTGTTCTCACTGCATCCTGACCTGTCATTGCATCAGCCACATAAAAAAGTTCATCCGGGTTAGCTACGCTCTTCACTTCTGCCAGCTCATCCATAAGCTCCTCATCTATAGCCAAACGTCCGGCTGTATCTATGAGGACAACATCATAAAGTTCTTTTTCTGCCTTTGCAAGTCCCTGTTTGACTATCTCTACAGGTGTTGCATTCTCATCAGCTACAAGTTCTACTTCTATACCTGCTGTGATCTGTTTAAGTTGTTCAACCGCAGCAAGTCTTTGCAAGTCAGCTGCAATGACAAGTACTTTTTTCTTTTTTTGCTCTTTGAGGAAATAGGCTAGTTTACCTGTAGTTGTTGTTTTACCAGAACCCTGTAAACCAATCATAAGTACTACGGTTGGCGGTTTAGAAGCAAAAGTAAACCCTTTTGGTGCACCTTCAATCGTTAAAATATCTGTAAGTTTACTTTGTAGTGCTCTTAAAAAGTTGTCTTTACCTACACCATGCTGCTTCGTTTCACTCTCAACACTAGCGATGAGTTCCTTGACTACTTTATGATGTACATCTGCTTTTAAAAGTGATTTCTTAAGTTCTGCAGTTGCTTTTTTAAGTGCTTTTTCATCATCATGAAAACGAATTTTGCCTATGGCATTTTTAAAACTGTCGGTTAAAGTATCAAACATTTCTTACCCTATTTCTTCTCTATTTTTCTCAATATAATGTTGCGATTTTATCTAAGATTTACTTATATCTCGCGATGTCTTTTGGCTCTGCTGCATTAAACTCATAATCAAGTATTTTCATTTTAGCAGAGTGTAAAAGTATACGTTTCGACTGTGTACGGCTTCCATACTGTTCATCACCTACTATAGGATGTCCTATATGTGCAAGGTGTACACGGATCTGATGTGTTCTTCCTGTAGTGATCTCTATATGTACTTTAGACTTTTTACCTTGTATCTCTTCAGGTTTGACTATTGTATGTGCTTTTTTACCACGTACCGGGTCTATCATTGAAAATGCTTTACCTTTTTTAACGGTAAAGATAGGTTCGTCTATCTCCACTTTTTCATAAATGACACCCTCAACCCATGCTACATAATGTTTTTCAACATTTCGGTTTTTAAACTCTTTTATAGCACGTTCTATAAACGCTCTGTTTTTCCCTAACAACAGTACACCCGATGTATCTCTATCAAGTCTGTGAAGAAGTTCTGCACCTGCTATGGAGTCTTGAATCTCATAGCTGTCCACTTGTGCAGGTTTGTTTACAGCGATGATATCTTCATCTTCGTAGAGTATCTCTATATCTTCAGGGTATTCTATACGGAAGATCGTATCTGTACTTATCTCCGCTCTTGCGATCTTTACTTTTTTATCTTCAACATAGACAAGCCCTCTGTCTATTAGTTCTTTCGCTTTGTTGTTTGAAATGTCTTTTGCCATTGCAAGGACTTTATATGCTTTATCTGTAGCCATTTTCTTCTATCCAATCTTTAAATTTATCATTCAGTGGGAATGCCACTATTTTAATCTTGCTGTTTTGTCCTGTTTTAAAAAGTATATCACTTTTTGAGACTTTAAAACTTTTTGCAAGAAACTTTATTAACTCTTTGTTTGCTGCACCTTCTACTGCAGGTGCTTTAATCCGTATCTTAATACTATCATCACCATAGGCTTCACAAAA
>NZ_JBFENQ010000013.1:0-21978 GCF_041551015.1 Sulfurovum sp.
ATCTAATAGAAAGGAGTATCAGTGGCAGTTAAATTGCAAGCAGATGAGATAAGTTCGATCATCAAAGAAAGAATTGAGAATTTTGAAATTGATGTTGACATCAATGAAGTAGGAAAAGTAGTAGGTATCGCAGACGGTATTACAACAGTATATGGTCTTAACAATGTTATGGCTGGTGAAGTTGTAGAGTTTGATAATGGTGCTAGAGGACTTGTATTGAACCTTGAAGAGGCAAACGTTGGTGTTGTTATCCTTGGTTCAAGTACAGGAATCAAAGAAGGTATGAGCGTTAAAAGAGCAGGAGATCTTCTTAAGACACCAGTAGGCGACGGAATGATGGGTAGAGTAGTAAACCCACTTGGTGAGCCAATTGACGGTAAAGGTGCAGTTGAAGTAGCTGAGCATAGATTTATCGAAGAGAAAGCACCAGGGATCATGGCTAGAAAATCAGTTCATGAGCCACTTCAAACAGGTATCAAAGCGATTGATGCACTTGTACCGGTTGGTAGAGGACAAAGAGAGCTTATCATTGGAGATAGACAAACTGGTAAAACAACATTGGCTATCGATACGATCATCAACCAAAAAGGTCAAGATGTTGTATGTATCTATGTTGCTATTGGTCAAAAACAATCAACAGTAGCTGCAACAGTGAAAAAACTTGAAGAGCATGGTGCAATGGATTATACGATCATTGTTACTGCTGGTGCAGCTGACTCTTCAGCACTTCAGTTCCTTGCTCCTTATGCCGGTGTAACTATGGCTGAATACTTTAGAGACAATGGTAGACACGCAGTTATCTTTTATGATGATCTTTCTAAGCACGCTGTTGCATATAGAGAAATGTCATTGATTCTTAGAAGACCTCCGGGTCGTGAAGCATACCCAGGGGATGTTTTCTATCTACACTCAAGACTACTTGAAAGAGCTGCAAAGCTTTCTGATGAATTAGGTGCTGGTTCAATTACTGCATTCCCTATCATTGAAACTCAAGCAGGTGATGTTGCGGCATATATTCCAACAAACGTTATTTCTATTACAGATGGTCAGATCTTCCTAGAGACTGACTTGTTCAACTCAGGTATCAGACCAGCGATCAACGTAGGTCTTTCAGTATCTAGAGTTGGTGGTGCTGCTCAAATAAAAGCAACAAAACAAGTTTCTGGTACATTGAGACTTGATCTTGCTTCATTTAGAGAGCTTCAGGCATTTGCACAGTTCGCATCTGATCTTGATGATTATACAAGAGGTCAACTTGAGCGTGGTCAAAGAATGGTAGAGGTACTTAAACAAGGACCTTACCAACCAGTTCCTATTGAAAAACAAGTTGTAATTATCTTTGCTGGTGCAAATGGATTCCTTGATGATATTCCTGCGTCTTCTGTAACTAAATTTGAAGCAGATCTTATGCCATTTATGGAAGCAAAATATGCAAACATTCTTGATGCTATCAGAAATGAGAAAAAGATCTCTGATGATACGGATGGAGAATTACGTAAAGCTATCGAAGATTTCAAAGCTTCATTTGCTGGATAAGAAAGGCTTAGAATGGCTAATTTAAAAGAGATAAAGCGTAAGATAGGGAGTGTTAAAAACACACAAAAGACCACTAACGCTATGAAGCTTGTCTCTTCTGCTAAACTGAAAAGAACAGAAGAACTTGCTATAAGATCTAGAGTCTATGCTGCAAAATTGACCGAACTCTTAAATGAGATCGCTCAAAAAATGCAACAAGCTAATGCAGAGGGTCTAGACAATGTTTATTTTAAGGATGTACAAAATCCTAAGACGGTAGACATTGTATTTATCACAGCAGATAAAGGTCTTTGTGGTGGTTTTAACTCACAAACGATCAAAAGAACAAGACAATTGATCGCTGAGTATCAAGCACAGGATGTAAAAGTTCGTCTTAGAGCAGTAGGTAGAAAAGGTATCGATTATTTTAAATTCAACAATGTTGAACTTAATAATGAAATCGTTGGACTTTCTGCTGCCCCTGACTTTAAACAGGCTGCAGAGTTTATCTCTGAAGTGGCTGAATCATATGTAAACGGTGAGACAGATAAGATCATATTGATCCACAATGGTTATGTGAACATGATCACTCAAGAAATTAGAGAAGATCAGGTTTTACCTGTGGATACATCAAAATTAGAACTTAATGCTGTTTCAACTTCAGAACTTGAAGTAGAACCAGATGATGATGATACACTTCTTGATGCATTGGTTAAGCGTTATGTTGAGTATACAATGTATTACTCACTTATCGATTCATTGGCAGCAGAACACTCTGCTCGTATGCAAGCGATGGATGCAGCAACAAGCAATGCTAAAGAGATGGTAAAAGAACTTACTGTGAAGTATAACAAAGCAAGACAAGAAGCCATTACTACTGAACTCATAGAGATCATCAGTGGTATGGAATCAATGAAATAATTAGAGGAGAAGTAATGACAGGTAAAATAGTACAAGTCTTAGGTCCCGTTCTCGATGTGGATTTTACAGACTACCTACCGGAGATTAATGAAGCGTTAGAAACTACGTTTATGGTTGACGGTAAAGAGCAAAAATTGGTTTTAGAAGTAGCAGCACAATTAGGTGATAACAGAGTTAGAACAATTGCTATGGATATGAGTGAAGGTGTTGTAAGAGGTCAAGAAGTGAGAGCTACAGGTTCTTCTATTAAAGTTCCTGTTGGTGAAGCAGTTCTTGGACGTATCTTCAATGTTATCGGTGAGGCTATCGATGAAGCTGGCGATGTAAATGCTAAAGAATACTGGTCAATCCACAGAGATCCACCACCATTCGAAGAGCAAAGTACAAAAACAGAAGTATTTGAAACAGGTATCAAAGTTGTTGACCTTCTTGCTCCTTATAACAAAGGTGGTAAAGTTGGATTATTCGGTGGTGCTGGTGTTGGTAAAACCGTAATTATTATGGAACTTATTAATAACGTTGCTATGAAACACAGCGGATATTCTGTATTTGCCGGTGTTGGTGAAAGAACACGTGAAGGTAATGACCTTTACTACGAAATGAAAGAATCAAACGTACTTGACAAAGTTGCACTGTGCTACGGTCAAATGTCAGAGCCTCCAGGTGCACGTAACCGTATCGCACTTACTGGTCTTACTATGGCTGAGTACTTTAGAGACGAGATGGGTCTTGATGTATTGATGTTTATCGATAATATCTTTAGATTTGCTCAATCTGGTTCAGAAATGTCTGCACTTCTTGGTCGTATTCCTTCAGCTGTTGGTTACCAACCAACACTCGCTAGAGAGATGGGTGCACTTCAAGAAAGAATTACATCAACAACTAAAGGTTCTATTACTTCTGTTCAAGCAGTATATGTACCAGCGGATGACTTGACTGACCCGGCACCAGCGTCTGTATTTGCTCACTTGGATGCAACAACAGTACTTAATAGATCTATTGCTGAAAAAGGTATCTATCCTGCGGTTGATCCATTGGATTCAACTTCAAGAATGCTTGCTCCGCAAATTGTTGGTGAAGAGCACTATAGTATCGCTAGAGGCGTACAACAACTTCTTCAAAAATATAAAGATCTTCAAGATATCATTGCGATTCTTGGTATGGATGAGCTTTCTGAAGATGACAAACTTGTTGTTGAAAGAGCTAGAAAGATTGAAAAATACCTTTCTCAACCATTCCACGTTGCTGAAGTATTTACAGGTTCTCCAGGTGTTTATGTTACACTTGAAGATACACTTGAAGGATTTAAAGGTCTTATCGAAGGTAAATATGATGACATGAATGAAGCTGCGTTCTACATGGTAGGTAACATGGCTGAAGCTATTGCTAAAAACGATAAGATTAACGCTAAGTAATCTTAGTTCTTGTCTTATAAAGGATAATTATGGAACTTATGAAGCTAGAAATAGTCACACCTAACGGTGTGATCTTTGACGCTGAAGTAAAACAAGTAACACTACCAGGGTCAGAGGGTGAGTTTGGTGTTTTAGCCAATCACGCTACTTTGGTATCGTTGCTTGATACAGGTGTAATTGTGATCGATAATGTAGACGGAAGTGAAGTAGCAGTAGCTATTAACTCTGGATATGTAAAAGTCGATGAAGAGAAAACAACTTGTATAGTAGATGGTGCAGTTGCTCTTTCTGGCGATGATAGTGATCTTGCAAAAGCACTTGAAGAGGCAAAAGAGTTACTTAAGAGTACTGAATCTTCTAATGCAGTTATCGCAGCAGCGGTAAGCAAAGTTGAACAAATTGGAAAGTCTTTCTAATTTGGACTCTCTCGCTACTTATTTCTTTGAAAGCAGTGCAATAACTATTTTTGTACTGCTTTTACTCTCTGGTTATTTTATCGCTACATTTTGGGTATTTTTGGATAGATTTTATATCTTAAACGCACGTATTGCTTCCGAAGCTAAATCACTTAAAGCACTTTACACAGGCCAGTCAAAATCAGTGGCTAGTAATTCACTTATTTTTACTTATCTGTCTCGTGTTAACACACCAAATAAAGCGATACTCCAAGCTGCATCTTCTGATGCAATACGTGTTTCTACTAAGGGACTTACCTGGCTCTCCATCATAGCCTCTACTTCACCATTTATCGGTCTTTTTGGTACGGTTGTAGGTATACTTGAAACATTCACTAAATTAGGAGAACAATCGAGTGCTTCTTTGAGTGTTGTTGCACCAGCAATATCTGAGGCACTTATAGCTACTGCTGCAGGTATTGCCGTAGCTATATTTGCTTATTCATTTCATCTGATACTTAAGCGTAAGGCTTATGAATTAAGTTCATTGCTCTCTTCTCAATCAGAAGTGATTTTATCTCAGGTTAATGAGGACTAATCATGTTTAGTTGGGATGATAGTCCAGACTTGAACATTACGCCTCTTGTGGATGTTATGTTGGTATTGATGGCCATACTTATGGTTACAGCACCTACTATTACTTTTCAAGAACAGATTGCTTTACCTCAAGGTTCCAAGACAGTCAAGGTAGAAAAACCAAAAACACTTACGATTCGTATGGATAAAGATCAAAAGATATATCTAGGTAAAGATACCTATGCGTTAGATACGTTTGCAGATGATTTTGTCAATCAGTCGGTCAAATTTGATAAAAATTCAGAAGTTTATATACGGGCAGATGAAACATTGACCTATAAGAACGTGATGTATCTTCTTAAAAGTGTTAAAGCGGCTGGTTTCGAGAAGGTATCACTCATAACATTATGATTAAAAAGTCTTCTACGTTTATCTCAGGATTGTTGGCTTTTGGTATTTACATAAGTCTTATCACTTTACTCCTATTTTATTTTAATACTCGGGATCAGAAAAAACCTGTACATTATGTTAAGAAAAATGAAGAACGCATACGTGTCTCAATGACTGCACCCAAACCTCAAACTAAGAATGAGATCAAAAAACAATCTAAAAAAGTAGTAAAACCTAAACCTAAATCAAAACCAAAAGAAACGGTAAAAAAGAAAGTAGTCAAGAAAAAAGTCGTTAAAGAAAAAGTTGTTAAAAAATCTAAGATAGTCAAAAAGACGAAAGATTTGAATACTACTAAACCTAAAAAAGTCAATAAACCAAAAGATCTTTTTGCCAATATCTCTTCAACAAAAAAAGTAGAAAAGCCTAAGGTAATAAATACGCAGAAGAAGCCCAAAAAAAGCACTATTGTTAAAGTTTCGAATAAACCAAGTGCAAGTGAATTGGTTTCTGATTCATTAAAGAAGCAAAAAAAGAGTGATTCTGGCATAGAGAATGCTTATTTAGCCAAGATTGAAGAGAAACTCAAGGGTTGGCCTGCACAAAGTGAATATGCAGGGGAGATGGCAAAAGTATGGATAAAGGTAGAACCTAGTGGAGCGTTCAAGTTCAGAGTTATCACTGCATCAGGAAATGAAGCATTTAATGAAGGTCTTATGACTTACTTAGAACAGTTGCGAAAGATTGGTTTTGGCCAGCATAAGGGAAACAGAGCTTATGAATTAGATGTAGAGTTTGTAGCTACAGAATAGGGGGCTAAGATGTATAAAACAATAGCATATCAAGGTGTTCAAGGTGCGTATTCGGAGCAAGCTTGCAAAAATGCATATGAGTCATATAATACGATAGCTTGTGATACTTTTCATGAAGCAATGTGGATGGTAGAGCGGGGAGATGCTGATCTGGCTATGATTCCTTTGGAAAACTCCACAGCAGGAAGAGTAGAAGAGATTTATAGACTCATTCCTAAAATGTCATTGCATGTCATCGCTGAGCATTTTGAACCTATAGTACATTGTTTACTTGCATTGTCCGATGTAAAATTGGAAGATTTGAAATATGTTGCTTCCCATCCGCAAGCATTGGCACAGTGCCACAACAATATACTCTCTTTAGGTTTGAAAGCAGAAGCAAAACTTGATACGGCTGGTGCTGCCAAAGAGTTGGCTGAATTAAAAGATCCACAAAGAGCGGCTATTGCATCGAAACTGGCAGCAGATATATATGGATTACAGATATTAAAAGAAAACTTTGAAGATATACATGGAAATACTACACGATTTTTTATCCTTTCAGGAGAAAAAAGAGTACCCGATTATGAATCATCAAAAAAGTATATCACCTCGTTAGTATTTCAGGTGCAAAATATACCCGCTGCGCTCTATAAAGTTCTTGGTGGTTTTGCAAGTAATGGCATTAATCTTTTAAAGATAGAGAGTTACATGGGAACGCAAATGCTTCCAGGAAGTCAATTTCATATTGATATTGATGGGCATATTGATTCAGATATTATGAGAATTGCTTTAAAGGAAGTCTCATTTTTTGCAGAAGATGTAAGAATACTGGGTGTGTATGAGAGTCATAGAGATAATCAAATTGAGTATATGATTTGAAATTTTTCTTATTTTATTCAAAAAAAACTAAAACTCATCAATTTTATAATGTTTTAAGAACAAGATATTTTTTGATACACTATAACTATGAAAACTATAGTTCCGATCAAACAAGTGCTTAATGAGTACGGAGATATTATCAGAATTGTTTACCACTACGAGGTAGCGATAAATGACACAATGCAGTAAGTGTCATCATATTGGGGAGCCCCAGACAAAGACAAAGATAGGGCGAAAAGTTATCATGCTATCCCTGATGGTTGTCGTGTATCCTGTTTCATTTGTGATACTTTTGCTTATTGGAATAATATTTAGGATTGATGGATGCTATGGCACTCCAAATGATGTTTGTCTAGCAGCAACCATGGTATTATCTGCAGCAATAACACTAATTTATATTATTACAGTGCTATATAAATGCACACGAAAGATTGAGGTTTGCGAGAAGTGTGGCAACCAAACCGAGAAGTGCATGTGGAAATAACTTGCATTTTAAGATCCTTTAACCAATATACTTCATATCTTTTTGTCAATATGGCTATCTGCACTTAGTGTAATAAATATTGAAAATTTCATATTTCCCTCTTTTTAATATCGTCGTCTTTTTATATATGACACTTATTATATTAAATTATTCCACTTGACTATTATTCAAAACCTTATAAAACATTCCATATAGGTATATTTTATAAGAAGACAGGGTTTACTAATACTTGTACTGCTTGAAGTACTTTAAATATAATGTAGCATAGGGGTCAATAAAATATGGCAGACATATATCCAACTACTGAGCTGTTGTCAGTACTTACATCTGCAGAAGTACGGTAGTCTAATAATTTTGAGGAGAGATTTAAGTGTTTGGCTGCGAGTATCATAGCTTGGATACCTATAAGTCCACAGGCTTCACATCCCTTTTCAAGTTCAGTTAAATCAAGCTTTTCAACACCTATTAAACAGTTTTTATCCAATGCATTTGCTTTCTTTAGGTTATGAAAATGACTTAAATCAGAGCTTATGACAACAGCACTGTCTTTGTTGTTTAAGAGTGCCATGATAAGATTTGCCAGTATTTTTACTGAAATATCACCATAGATTAATTCTATGACTTTTGTTTTTGGGAAATAGTGTTGTATAAAAGGGAGTTGTACTTCGGTGGAGTGTTCTTTTTCATGTGCTTTTGGTTCAAAGCCGATATGGAACTGTTTGGCCAAAGCAAAAAGGTAGGCACTGTCTATCTTTGGTTGACCGCAGGGTGTTTCATATGTTTCATAATAGCTCCCCGATATCCCCTTAAAATAATGGTGGTGGCTGGGACCTATGACAATGATACGTTTTACGTTTGCCTGTTTTAAAAACCTATATGCAAAGTTGGCTGTGAATCCACTATAGATATAACCAGCATGAGGGACTATGATGGCCCGGGGAATGATACTTTTAATTTTATGAGGGATCTTCATCGTATCAAATGTATGATTGAACTCTCTAATATATGTTTTAAGTTTGGCACATTCCTTAGGATAAAATAGACCTTGAACAGAAGATTTTCGTACGGCATTACCCATTATTTCTCTTTATACTTTTTTACTCTATAAGTAGAGATCTCTGGATGCTGTGCGAGACAGTCATTACTAAGATTAGCTTTAAGACATAAGCTAGAGAAGAAATCATCGAATCTAGGCAACTGTTCCCATACTTGTGGTAAATAGGTAGCATGTTTATCGTTGAGTTTAAGTACGATACCATCTTGAAAAGGAACGACTTTACTTCTTAGATCTTCTATCGTGTCATATGATAACGGCTGAGGTTCTGAGAGAATAGAGACTTCAATTTTAATGTGTTCCAGTTCTTCCAACTTGAGTGGGGAGAATCGAGGATCACGTAAAGCAGCAGCCTGAGCATTTGATATAATGTCTTTATAGAGAGGGCGATAGGCTTGAAGTGAACCTATACATCCACGAAGTTGTTCATTTGGCTCAGTATTAATGGTGACAAAAGCAGCACCATTTTCTTCAAGACTAGGGTAGGTTTTTAAAGCATACTCTAAATCAAAATTTTCAGGTTGATTTAATGCCACTAAAATAGCGGCTTTGGCTAAGGCTATAACTATATCATTCAACATATACTCCTTTATTTTTTATTTTATCATAAATTCAATCATCAGAAAAATATTATGATATTAATTAATGAATATTTTAAGAGAGCAAGGATACAATACAGACTAAAACAAACACTAAAATAGAGGAATATTCTTGAGATATTTATTAGTACTTTTCGTATCAATTACTTTTTTTACATTAAACCTTTTTGGGGTTGATGCAACACTTAAAATAGAGAAAGATGTTGAACAGCGTGCACGTATAGCACTTATGGATGGTTCAACTGAGCAGGACAGAAAAGTTTTTGATATTTTACTTTCTGACCTTAAGATCTCCGGACATTTTTTACCAGACACTACGCATCATATAGGAGATATTTCTTCCAATTATATTATCCCTGCTCTGAAAAGCCAGGAATATGTACTTAAGTATGCAATGGAACAAGGATCAGGTACAAAACTTTTAATACGTCTTTTAAAGGCTTCTGACGGCACACAGATATTTAAAAAAAGCTATGCGATCCCCACAAAAGCAAAGATGCCATTTTTGATACATAAAGCGATAAGTGACATTAACAATATTTTAAAATACCCAACTATCTCCTGGATAAATCGTTATGTTGCATATGCTGTTTATACGACCCCTGGACGTAGTGAAATACGTTTGGCTGATTATACCTTCAACTATAAAAAAACTATTATTAAAGGTGGTTTGAATCTTTTTCCTAAATGGGCAGATTCAGCACAGAGAAGTCTCTATTACACATCTTATCGAGGTACACTTCCTACATTGTATAAACTTAATATCTATGATGGAAGCAAAACGAAGATAACAAGTTCTGAAGGGATGATGGTTTGTTCAGATGTAAGTAAAGATGGCTCAAAACTTTTACTTACCATGGCACCAGAAGGACAAGCAGACATTTATGAGCTTGATCTTGCATCAAAATCAAAGAGAAGAGTGACGAACTTTAAAGGTATAGATGTAAATGGAAGGTATGTAGATGATGAGAGCCGTATTATTTTTATCTCTAACCGATTGGGATATGCAAATGTATTTAAGAAATCTATACAGGGTGGAGCAACTTCTCAAGTAGTGTATCATGGACGCAACAATAATGCCTGTGATGCACATGAAGATAAAATAGTCTACTCGAGTAGAGAAAGCAACAATGCATTTGGGGATAATACGTTTAATCTTTACCTTACCTCTACAGGAAGTTCAGACACAAGACCGATCACAACAACAGGTTCAAACCAGTTCCCTCGTTTTTCTACGGATGGATCTGTGATACTCTTTCTAAAGCAGAGAGGTCACAGCTCTTCAATAGGATACACAAATCTTTCAAGTCGTCAAAGTTTACTTTTCCCATTTAATGATAGAAAAGTTCAATCTATTGATTGGTAATACATTTTTTCCAAGAAGTCATTTAGTGACTACTCGGATAATATTTTAATAAAAAAGGATATCACATGACACATAAATTACTTATAGCATCGGCAATAGTTTCACTCATTTTGGGAGGATGTGCACAACCTGCTCCAGATTTAGGTGGGAAAAACAATATTTCAGATGCAAATCATATTGAAGGTGAAACAGTCAGCATTGATGAAAATACTTATGGAGATGGATCTACCGGAAACTATAATAGCAGTAGTGACGGCTTCAAAAGTATCTATTTTGCTTTTGCAGATTATTCTATCTCTTCAAATATGGAGAATAATATGAATCATAATGTTGAGGTGGCCAATGCAGCAGCTTCTAAAATAAAAATAGAAGGTAACTGTGATGAGTTTGGTACAGATGAGTATAATTATGCTCTAGGATTGAAACGTGCCAAAGCGGTAAAAGACAGTATCGCAGCACAGGGTATTGATACAAGTAGAATGGTGTTGGTAAGTTTTGGTGAGAGTAATGCTGTATGTACTGAACCTAGTGACAGTTGTTATGAAAGAAACAGAAGAGTTGACATTCGTTTAATGAAGTAGGATAGAGATGATAGGTAGATTAAATAAGGTTGTAGCACAGTGTGTTTGTATAGCACTTACAAGTACACTGCTTGTCCATGCTGAACCTTCTGTTTATGGGTTTGGTAGTGATGAAAATACTAATGATCCACAAACATCTGTGAGCAGTAAAAAAACTATTACTTCTTTACAGCAATACATTGCAGAGCAAGATGAGAGAATTGACGGTCTTACTACGATCATAGAAGGCTTGAGTGCAGCGATCAATGAGCTTCAACAGTCTAAAGGAATGAATACAGCCTCTGTGGAGGACAATGATTCATCCAACAGGGCATTGCTAAAAAAGCTGGCCGGTATGATCGATGAGATAAATGCGAACTATGTAAGTAAAGAAGAGTTAGCAAATGCCTTAGGTAAAAAGGGTTCGGTCAAGTCGGCTAAAACAGTTAGTGAAGAGGCTGGATCGGTTGAAGGGAAAAGCAATGCAGAACTTTATAGTGAAGGTGTAAGATATTTTGTAAAAAAACGTTATGATGAAGCACAAAAAAGATTTATAATAACAGATACAAAAGGGTATAAACCAGCAGCTTCAAACTATTATTTGGGTGAAATTGCATATTATACAAATAAGTATGAAGATGCGATATTTTACTTTAAAAAAAGTGCAGGCATTTATGACAAGGCTTCTTATATAGATACGTTGCTCCTCCATACAGCTGTATCACTTGAAAAAAGTGGTGACAAAAGTCAGGCAAAAGCATTTTATGAAAATATTATAGAAAACTACGCGGGAAAGAAAACGGCAAATATTGCTAAAGAAAGATTAAAAAAACTTTAGGACAAAATGATGTTCAAAATACTCCTCATATGTATGACTTTTCTTACTGCAGGCATGACAAGTGAAGAGGTTGAAATCTTACCACAGATAGGCACAGAGACTATGCCTATCGCTAAAACAATCTTTAAACAAATCAAAAATGACAGTGAAAAAATCATTGATCTCACGGGAAAAAATTTTATCGTTGTCTCTGTACGTGAACGTGGCAGTGATGGACGTTTTTATGCCGTGGACAGTGATGGTACAGTATGGTGGAGTGGTCCAGTCACTTCTGGTGCACCGGAGTTTAGAAGTCCTTCGGGCATTTTTACGATTTTCCAAAAAAAGCGTTACCATATGTCAACACTCTGGCCTGATGACAGTGGTGTAAATAACATGGATTATATGATGAAGTTCACAAAATCAGGACATGCTTTACATAAAGGAAGTGTGGATTGGATGTCTCATGGCTGTATACACATTGATCCTAAGGATGTACCAGTGATCTACAACTGGTCTACCTATAAAACAAAAGTGGTCATTACAAGACATACCTATATGCCTTTTGCAAAAGAAGATCTGAAAAAAATTTACGGAAAAAGGTAAAAGAGTTGTTTTATAACTCTTTTGCTCTTTTATAGGCTTTTTCTATGGCATTCATACAAGATGCTCTGACATTACCATCCTCTAACGCAGCATAACCTGCTGCAGTTGTTCCGCCTGGACTCATAACACCATCTTTAAGCAGAGAAGGGTGTATCTCTTGGATGAGTTCACCAAAACCAGAAAAGAGACCTCTCATTGCAGCCATAGCATGTTCTCTTTTGAGACCTTGTTTCACTGCACCATCTGCAAGTGCTTCAGCGATCAGTGCCAAATATGCAGGACCTGAACCGGCTAATGCTGTGGCGATGTCTATCTCTTTTTCACTGTCCAGCCAAAGTGTTTCACCTATAGCACCCAAAAGTGTGATTGCTTCTTCTTTATAGCTTATATCACCTGTCAGTGTGGTCATGGATCTACCTACACTTGCAGCAAGGTTTGGCATTGTTCTTACTACGGCTTGTGTGTTGAGGTGTTGTTTAAGTTTTTCCAGAGATGTCCCGGCAAGCACAGAGAATACAACTCTTGCTTTTCCTCTGAGTTTTGCACCCACCTCTTCAACATTGGCAGGTTTGACACAAAAGAGTATGGTTTTATCTGTGATATCAAAATCATCAAGAAGGTATTTATCTATTTTGAGACCAAGTGCCTTTTCAAAAGCATCAAGTTTCTTCATATTTCTTCCGACAACTTCGATGTTGTATGTACCCTTGAGACCTTTAGCGATGCTAAGGCCCATGTTTCCGTTACCTATAAATGTAATTGTTTGCATTCTCTACCCTTATTGATCTCTTCTCGTATTAATATAAACAAGGTCCATATCATACTCAGTTACTTATTGCTCAACAGGCTGATACAGGAAATCACTAAATGATTTTTCGTAAAAGATTCAGCTTTGCAAGAAGTATTTTTGAATTAATTGATAGGATTATAACATTATTAGTATTTATTTGTTAAAATAGATTCAATTACAGTGATAGGAAAAATAATGGAAGCATTTTTACAAGAGGCCAAAGCATCAAGTAGGGTTTTAGCTACTTTGAGCGGGGCAGATAAAAATAGGATTTTAAAAGAGATGGCAACAGCCTTACGTGTAAATACAGGAGACATCCTTAATGCAAATGTATTAGATATGGCAGATGCAGAAACAAACAATCTTGCACCTTCACTTAAAGACAGACTATTTTTAGATGAGGGACGTGTTGAGGGTATGGCCGTTGCTATTGAAGAGATAGCTGGTCTTAAAGAACCAGTAGGACGTGTACTTGATGGTTGGGTGACAGAAGATGGACTTAAGATAGAGAAAGTCTCTGTGCCTATAGGCGTGATAGGTATCATTTATGAGTCTCGTCCGAATGTGACTTCAGATACAGCGGCACTAAGTTTTAAATCTTCTAATGTCTGTGTACTTAAAGGAGGGAAAGAAGCGCAACATTCAAATGAAGCCATCGCTAAAGTTTTACAAGGTGTGCTAAGAACCAATGATCTGCCAGAAGCACTCATCTCCCTCATTCCTGATGCTTCACGTGAAGGAGTAGCAAAGCTTATTAAAATGGACAAGTATGTAGATCTCATAGTACCTCGTGGTGGTGAAGGTCTGATCCGTTATGTGAGTGAAAATGCTTCAGTACCTGTGGTAAAACATGACAAAGGTCAGTGTCATACGTATATAGATGAAGATGCCAATGTACAAAATGCCATCGCTATCGCCATCAATGCTAAAGTGCAAAGACCGGGGGTATGTAACTCTATGGAGACACTGCTTGTAGATGCAGCTATTGCTGTGGAGGTACTTCCTCAACTTAAAGCTGCGTTCGATGAAGCACATACAGAGCTTAAAGGGTGTGAACTTACGCAAAAGAGTATCGATGTAGCTCCCGCAACTGAGGAAGATTATGACACAGAGTATTTGGCCAACATCTTGAATATAAAAGTAGTAGATGGTGTGAATGGTGCTATAGACCATATCATACGTTTTGGTTCTGGACACTCTGAAGCGATCATCACTGAGAATATTACAACAGCGGAAGCTTTTCTTAACGGTATAGATGCCGCAGCAGTCTATGTGAATGCATCAACACGCTTTACAGATGGCGGTGCCTTTGGTTTTGGTGCTGAAGTCGGTATAAGTACAAATAAACTCCATGCACGCGGTCCTATGGGCATAGAGGGATTAACGACATATAAATTCAAGATCTATGGCTCAGGACAGATAAGATAAGGGTTATTTGCTGCCTAAGCCTTACTAAAGTTTGATTAGCTAGAATAACGTAAATTTAAATATATAGGAAACATTATGACAATCGTAAATGAAAATTGTGTAGTAGGAATCGAATACGAAGTAAAAGAAGCTGGAACAACAGAAGTTGTAGATAGTAATAAAGGTGGAGAGCCACTAGAATTTATAGTTGGTCTTGGTCAAATCATCCCAGGTCTTGAGAGTGCACTTGTAGGTATGAATGAGGGTGAGAGTGGAGACATTATGGTTTCTGCTGCTAATGCTTACGGTGATGTAAATCCAGAAGCAATACAAACACTTCCAAAAGAGCAGTTTGAAGGTGTAGACCTCATTGAAGGTATGACACTTTATGGTCAAGGTGAGCAAGGAGAGACTGTACAAGTAACTGTAAAATCATTTGATGATAAAGAAGTACAAGTAGATTTTAATCACCCATTGGCTGGTAAAGATTTAATGTTCTCTGTTACTGTTTTGAGTGCAAGAGAAGCAACAGCTGAAGAAATAGCAAATGCTATGGTAGGTGGTGCACCGGCAAAATCAGAAGGTGGAAGTTGTGGTACAGGATGTGGCTGTCACTAGGCTTTCCTTTTTCTTAGCGTCATCTTTTTATTGAAGATTGGCGCTATATTTAGTTATATCTTCATCTATCTTCTTACTTATTTCAATTCAATAATTTATACATAATACAACACCAACTAGAACGAAATATCTGTTTAATAAACAGTAAAACACTCTTTCCTACTCAAAATAAATCATAAAATAATGGTTACTTTGTATGATATTTTGCTATCATATATCTCAAAATTATACAAAGGGATGGAATGCACAAAATAGAAAAACTTTTTGATATCAATACTCTATTGATGACTCTGTTTTCATCTTTAGAGACAATAAGAGAAGAAAAGGGAATTGAGCTTATCTATGATATGCAAGCAACAATACCAAGGGAGTTAAGAGGTGACTCTGCGGTATTATTACGATTACTTACCAAAATACTTACTTTCGTTTTCCAAAATACCGATAAAAAAGAAATTATTCTGTCACTTGAAGCCCCTGAAGATTTTATGTATGAAGAACCTATATCTTTTAAAATACAAAAAACAAATATAGACAAAGAAAAGATTCTAAAATTTTTAGAAACCAATTTAAGTAAAGATCTTGAAATGCTTGAAGGAAAGATTATTTATGAGAGAGATGTAGATATCTATTTAGATATACCTTTTATGATCAATGAGCTGGGATACCGACGTCATTATAGATTGCCTGCTGCATCTATGTTGGGTAAAAAGGTTTTATTGATTGGTGAAAGTGAACAGGTATCTCAAAGTATCAAAAAAATGTTTAATTATTTTTTATATGATGTGGATGTTGGATTGGATGCATTTAAAAGCAAAGGAAATGATCTGACTCCATATGATATATTGATCATAGAAGACAAGTACAATACAGAAGAACTTGAACATATTATCGCTAGAGTACAGCAAAATATTCCCCTTAAGTATGTACTTTTACAAGATGATCACCATGTTGAGCACAAAACAATAAGTGTCTCTACACATTTGATTAAACCTGCAACTGAAGAGAGTGTCTTTGAATTGATCGTGTCACTTTTTAAAAATGAGAAGGATCATAGAGAGATAAGAATACAAACAAAAGAGAATATTGTTGATCTTGAAAAAATACTTCAAGTGCATAAGCATAATGAAAAGCATGTAAATCCAAGTACTAAGTATGAAGAGAATCTTAAGAGTATGATCGAAAAAAGAAGAGAGATTGATTTACCTGTATTAGATACAAAGACAGGTGAAGAGAATACTAAAAAGATGGGTCTGAAATATGCAAATGAATTAAAAAACTTTTTAGATTCTTTTGATCGTTCGGATATCTATTTTAGAGAAATTGTGAATGAAAAATCAATTCATAAAATTAAAGAGTTTTGTATAGATCTTGAAAAACATGCAAAACTTATTGGGGCTGAGAACATATTGAAATTGGCTGAAACTGTCAGTCTTATTTTTGTCTACAACAAACTCGAGTTGTTACCAATATATCCTGGAAAGTACCATATAGAATTACAAAAACTCATTACTGAAATAAAAAAAGAGTTGCGTATAAAATAGTCTAATAGACTAAACCTCTTCAAGTAATTCAAAATCACTTTTAGTTACACCACAATCCGGACAGACCCAATCTTCAGGGATATCTTCAAATGCAATACCTGGTTCTATACCAGAATCAGGATCTCCTAATATCGGGTCGTAGATATATTTACAGATCGTACAAATATACTTTTTACTCATGATAATCTCCTTCTTATAAGATATTACTATCATATCATAATTTGAAAGATGGTAAAATACATAAAATATTTTAATACTTCAAAAGGACACGTATGTCAATCAAATGCGCATTTTTATTTCCAGGGCAAGGCTCACAGGCTGTAGGTATGGGTCAAGACTTTTTTAACAATTCTGATATTGCAAAACAGATGGTAGCTGATGCAAGTACAAGAACAGGTATCGACTTTGAGAACCTGCTTTTTGAAGAGAATGATAAGCTTGAAAAAACAGAATTTACACAACCGGCTATCTTACTTGTATCTGCCATAGCACACAAACTTTTTGAAAATGAAATGCCTATCAAACCTGTATATGCATTAGGTCACTCACTGGGTGAATTTTCTGCACTGGTTTCTGTAGGTGCTATAGATGCTATAGATGCTGTAGAGCTTGTGAATCTTCGCGGTAAACTCATGGCTGAAGCATGTGCTGGACAAGATGTGGGTATGATGGTGTCTCTTGGTCTTGACGATGAGGTGGTGGAAGAGATCTGTGATGCACAAAGAGAAGCTGGATTGAAAGTATGGCCTGTAAACTACAATGCTGAAGGACAGATCGTTATCGCTGGTATCAAATCTGATCTTGAAGTGTTGGCTCCACTGTTAAAAGAAGCCAAAGCAAAAAGAGCGATGCTTCTCAATATGTCAGTGGCAAGTCACTGTCCACTGCTTGAAAGTGCTACAGCACCTTTATCTGCCAAGCTTAATGAGATGTTAAAAGATGAGTTTATTGCACCAGTGGTATCGAATGTAACGGCAAAAACATACAACACCAAAGAAGAAGCTTTAGATCTTCTTCCTAAACAGTTGGTTTCCCCTGTACTATATAAACAGTCTATTGCAGTTTTTGATGATGCTGTAGATTGTTATGTTGAGTTTGGACATGGTGGTGTACTTAAAGGATTGAACCGTAAAGCAACAACAAAACCTCATTTTGTTGTTTCAGACATGGCGTCACTCCAAACAGCTATTGAAGAGATAGCAAAATTAGGATAGTTATGACGAGTCGTAAAATTGCCATTATGGGTGCAATGCCTGAAGAGATAGAACCTATTATAAGTAAACTTGAGAATGTAGAAACTATGGTCTATGGAGCCAACAAGTATTATGAAGGCCATTACCATGGACAAAAAGTTGTTGTTGCATACTCGAAGATTGGTAAAGTATTTGCTACATTAACTGCTACAACGCTTATAGAAAAATTTGGTTGCGACACACTTCTCTTCTCTGGTGTAGCAGGAGCAATAAGTGATGAATTACAGATCGGTGATCTAATCATTGCTAAGAGTCTTTGTCAGCATGATTTGGATATTACTGCATTTGGACATCCTTTTGGGTATGTACCGGAAGGAGAAGTGTTTATTCCTGCGGATGCCACACTGCTTAATATTGCTAAAGATGTAGCCAAGCAAAAAGAGTTAACCCTGAAAGAGGGTATCATTGCAACAGGCGATCAGTTTGTTGCAGATGAAGAGCGTAAAAACTGGATAGGCAGTACTTTTAAGGCAGATGCTTTAGAGATGGAAGGGGCAAGTGTTGCAGTAGTCTGTAATGCTTTAAATGTACCTTTTTTCATTTTGCGTGCCATCTCAGATAGTGCCGATATGGATGCAAGTTTTAATTTTGATGAATTTTTGGAAAGTTCAGCAAAGATATCTGCCGATTTCGTCTTGAGCATGGTGGATGAACTTGGACAATAATCAAAGACGTATTGCCTCTAAAAGCATACCTGTAAGTAAAAAGTTACTTAAGTTGGCGGGTAAGACCAATGCAGAGTTCAGACTGATAGGTGAGGGTGATAAAGTATTGGTTGGGCTCAGCGGAGGGAAAGACTCTTTGGCGCTTGTACATATCATGAAGCACATACAACGTCACGCTCCTTTTAACTTTGAGTTTGAAGCCTGTACTATCAAGTATGGTATGCCTGATGAACATTATGCTTTTTTAGAAGCACACTGTAAAGAGTATGGGATTAAACATACAGTTTATGATACCAATATCTTTGAAATCTCGCATGATACGATACGCGATAACTCTTCATTCTGTTCTTATTTTTCACGTATGAGAAGAGGGGCACTTTACAGCTTTGCGGAAGAGGGCGGTTTTACCAAGGTAGCACTTGGACACCACTTCGATGATACAGTAGAGAGCTTTTTTATGAATATGTTTTATAACGGAAGTATGAGAGCTTTAGCACCTATCTACAAAACAAGCAGGGGGTTTCATCTGATACGTCCATTGATACAAGCCAGAGAGACGCAACTGCGTGCTTTTGCCGAAGAAAATAATTTACAAGTTATTGGTGATGAAGCCTGTCCTGCTATGTTAAAAGATGTGAAGATGCCTCATGCAAGAGCGTCTACTAAAGAGTGGTTGGCAGGACTTGAAAAAGAGAATAAGGATATCTTTAAAATGTTTAGAGCCTCATTTAAACATATACATGATGATACCTTTTTTGATCCAGAACGTTGGAATAGAGATGATATATAAGGAAATACTTTGAAATTATTTTTACTACTAGCCTTATTTTTTACAAGTTTGATTGCGGATGAAAATATACACCCTTCTGAATTTACTGTTAAACTCATAAAAAAATGTGAAGTTCTTGCATTAAGTGTGGAGCCAAACCGTAAAGCAAAAAAGATTTATACCAATATCTGGACTGATGGCTGTGTCCAAAATCTCGGATGTATGAGAGAGATCACTCAAAAAGAACTTGATGAGGTAAATGGAACAAAAAGAGACTTTATGGCATGGAAATACCCGGTATGGTGTAAGGTGGATGCAGATGGTAAAAGAGGGTGGGTACGTAAACAATTCCTGGTAGACGAGCCTTGTAAGCAGCAAGACTGATTATTTTTGGAAAAAGTATGAATCAATTTATAGCCACAGCATCAGGACGCTTAGACAAGATACTTGCAACCCAACTTGATGTGAGCCGTAACCAAGTTGATAAGCTTGTAAAAGACGGGTTTGTGAGTGTGAATAATACAACGATTACAAAAAGTAGCTTTAAAGTAACAGAAGGAAATATCATTTCTTATAGCTTTAAAGAAGCAGAAAAAAGAGTGGCTCCACCTATAGATTTTGACGTAGAAATACTGTATGAAGATGAGTATCTTTTAGTGATTAATAAACCTTCCGGACTTGTGGTTCATCCTGCACCTTCTGTTAAAGAGCCTACACTTGTGGATTGGTTGATCCACAAGGGGATATCTCTCTCGACTATCAGTGGAGAAGAGCGTTATGGCATTGTACACCGTCTAGACAAAGAGACAACGGGTGCATTGGTAGTGGCCAAGGATAACAAAGTACATGAAGCACTAAGTGCACAGTTGCAAGATAAGAGTATGGGACGTTATTATCTGGCATTGATCGATTGTCCGCTTAAAGACGATATAGTGGTAGATAAACCTATAGGACGTAATCCTAAAAACAGGCTCAAAATGGACGTAGTTCCCGATGGAAGAAGTGCTAAAACAGCATTTGTAAAATTGCTTACAAGTCACTATGGTGTTGAACTTATAGCGGCAAAATTATTTACAGGTAGAACCCATCAAATACGTGTACATTTAAATACGCTTGGACGTCACATTTTGGGTGATGATTTATATGGGTTTAAGACCAAAAGAGATAAAATTTCCAGAGTTAATCTGCATGCATATTTACTCTATCTGTTTCACCCTGTAAGCGGTGAAAGAATGGAATTTGTCGCCCCAATGTTCGATGATATGAAAGCGTATATAGCCAAAAATTTTGATCAAGGTGAAGTAGATGAAAAAATCGATCCTCATACTTTGGGTACTCTCTTTAATAAGCTTTAATGGTTGTGGTGCTGTTAAGGGATTGATGACGTATGGTACAGATCCTTCACTAGACACCATTACCCAAGTACATACTTTACCTAGAATGAACTCTGTAGGTTTTGAGTGGAAAAAGATAGAAGATCATCGTATACATGGTGTAAATATTTACAGAGGAAGTGCTTCCCAAGATATACAAAGTTTCAAACGTATAGGTACTGTGGGTAACCGTTATGCAACACACTTTGTAGATACACATGTGAAAGCAGACAGTACGTATCGTTATACTTTTAGTACATTTGCTTTTGGGAAAGAGTCTAGGCACAGTGAACCGATCGAGGTAAAAACACTGCCTGCATTCTCGGCAGTCTCATTTGTGAAAGCCTATAAAGTTGCACCCTCTGTAGTAAAACTTTTGTGGAAACCACATGCAGATTCAAGTATAAATACCTATATCGTGGAGCGTTCAGTAGATGGGGCTGAATGGAAATATGTCTCACAGGTACAAGGACAATTGATGGCTGAGTACATTGATACCTTTGTAAGAGGCGGACATACATATAGCTACCGGATCATTGCACAAAGTTATGACAAGATACACGCTTACCCCAGCCAACCAACAAAAATTACATTATAAGCAGGAACAATGCCACATTTAAAAGTTACCCCTTTTGATACTTCTATAGTAGAACAACAATTAGAAACAAGTCCTATGATGACTTTTTGCGCCACAGCACTTAATCGTAATGATATGCTTATTGGTATTGAACATGCAGGAGAAGAATTCTTACTTCAGCTTAAACCGGATGAAAAAGCCTATTTACTAAAATATGACAAAGTGACCAGACCACTTAAAGTGAGTATACTTAAAGAAGCACTGGAACGTGTTTCAAAAGAGTTGAACTTGGATGTGCTCTCTTCAAATATTGCTATATCAAATACTAAAAGTGCACTCTCTTCGGAGCATTTTAAAAAGATAGAAGATTTTGAAAATATCACTTATCCTAAAGAGAAGATCTCTGTGGAGGTAGGATTTGGAAGTGGAAGACATTTATTGTATCAGGCCCAAAAGAATCCAGATACACTTTTTATAGGTATAGAGATCCATACACCTTCCGCACAACAGGTACTCAAGCAGATAGAACTTCAGGGACTTGATAACATATGGGTAGTGAATTATGATGCAAGACTTTTTTTGGAGATGTTACCTTCAAATGTATGTGAACAGAT
>NZ_JBFENQ010000014.1:0-21240 GCF_041551015.1 Sulfurovum sp.
CGTTCAAATTTTTCTTTCAGGTCTTCATCTGAAGGTGTTTCAAAATCACCTTTGGCGCGTTCATGATAGTGGGGTACACTCACATAAGATGTTTTTTCCTGAGGCATAGCATGATATTTACTGTGAAAAACAACAACTTTTTCAGCTTTCATCATTTTGCAGGCTTCATCGTGTCTGTTAAGCTGGGTTAATAGGCTTTTTAATAAATCTCTATTATAATTAAGCTCCATTTTAAAACCGGGATGTGTGACTGCTATGAAGAGTGTTTCATCTTTGATGTAAACAAAGGCAACAGCTTTTTGCCATTTGGGACTAAGAAGATTGATATACTTTTGGTAACACTCTTGTCGTTTTAATGATTTAAACTGAGGTTGAGAAGATAAATGAGACAAAATCATATTGGCTTTTTTCATAAAGCGATTATAACATCACTTTGCTGTATCATCTTGACAGGGTGCGGCTATAAAACAAATCCCGTCTATGTAGAAGATAGTGCCGAGAACAACACAAGCATTAAGACAGAAGGTTAAATATGCAGAAGTATGATGTACTTATTATAGGTGCCGGTATTGCAGGGCTATATGCAGCCATGCAGTTGCCTGAGAGTAAAAAAGTCTTAGTTGTATGTAAAGATATCCCTTGGGAGTGTAATACCTTTTATGCCCAGGGCGGTATGACAACAGCCTTGAATGAAGCTGATATACCTCTTCATGTTGAAGATACTATGGCTGCAGGTTCGTATCATAATAATAAAGAAGCTGTGGAGATTCTTTCTCGTACTTCACTTGAAACCACTCCTGATATCATTTCTAGAGGGATGGAGTTTGATACAGATGACTCCGGAAATCTTTTGTATACGAAAGAGGCGGCACACTCTGTAGAAAGGATCATTCACGCAGGGGGGGATGCCACTGGAAGATATATGCACTATTTCATGATGGTGAAAAATAAACATCAACTTCAAAAAAATACTTTGGTGTATGATCTGCTTATCGAGGATGGTAGATGTTTTGGTGTAAAAGCGACCGTAAATTATGAACCAACAACTATCTATGCAGATGATGTGATCATCGCATCCGGAGGTATAGGCTCTCTCTATGCATATAATACAAACTCTCGTACCGTCAGTGCAGATATTCATGGTATCTGCGTTGAAAAAGGTATAGAACTTGCCGACATGGAATTTATGCAGTTTCACCCCACTGTATTTGTTGATACCCCTTATGCGAGAAAACTGTTACTTACTGAAGCACTGAGAGGAGAGGGTGCGCATGTAGTTGATGAAGAGGGAAGACGTTTCTTGTTTGATTATGATGAGAGAGGAGAATTGGCAAGTCGAGATATTGTGGCTCGTGGTATCTTCAATCATAAACGAAAAACTGGACAAAAAGCTTACCTTGATTTTTCTATGTTCGAAGACGAATGGTTTCAACATCGTTTCCCTAATATTACACATACTTTTGGTGCACTTGGTTATAAGTTTCCGAAAGATAAGATTGCTATTTCACCTGCATTTCACTACTCTAATGGGGGTATAAAATGTGATACAAATGGCTGTATAGACGGTATGGAAGGACTGTATGTCATAGGAGAAGCAGCTAGAACAGGTGTCCATGGAGCAAACCGACTTGCATCAAATTCACTGCTTGAGGGAGTGGTCTTTGCCAAACGTGCAGTAGACCACCTTCTTGCTAAAGAGCATAAAGTGATTCAAACACCTAAATTTGAGAAAGATTACGGTAATATTCTGCACAAAGAAAACGATAAAATCTATAAACAAAAACTACGTCAAGTGATGTGGAATGATATAGGGATTATCCGGACAACAAAAGGCTTGCATGAAGCGAAAAATCTCATTTATGATATGAAGAATAAAGAGATAGGAAGATTGCTAAAACTTAGGCTAAACACAGCGTCTGCCATCGTAGATGCTGCACTTGCTAGAAAAGAGTCTTTAGGCTCACACTATATGGAATCTATCAATTAAATGCATAGAGAAATATGGCACACTAAAGAATTAGGAGAAGTATTGATGACAACAGAGATATTGCACACAGATTTGACAACAACATGGGTGGGGATCGCTTCACTTGTGATATTTGTCATAGGATATTATTTTATTGCAGCGGAAGATAAATATCATATAAACAAGGCAAAACCGGCACTTTTTGCAGGGACACTTATTTTTATGCTTATTGGTGTTTATTATGCTATGAATGGTTTAGATGGTAAACATTTACATCATGAAATAGAAATACTTCTCTTTGAAATTGCAGGGATCTTCTTCTTTCTCTTTGTTGCGATGACGTACATTGAAGCGATGATCGATAGAAATGTATTTTCAGCATTGCGTTACAACCTTGTATCGAAAGGCTATGACTATAAAAAATTGTTCTGGATTACAGGTCTTTTAGCTTTCTTCATCTCACCTATTGCAGATAACCTTACGACTGCACTTATTCTTTCAACCGTATTGATCACGATTGATAAAACGAATAAAGCGTTTATCGTACCTTCAGCGATCAACATCGTCGTTGCGGCTAATGCCGGTGGTGCTTGGTCTCCATTTGGTGATATTACTACATTGATGGTATGGGTTGATGGCAAAGGGGCTTTTGTTGATTTTCTTTATCTTTTCCCTGCATCTGTATTGGGATGGTATGTTACTGCATTGCTTTTGAGTCGTTTTGTACCAAGCGGGACACCTCCTTTTGCAGCAGAAGAGAAAAAGGTGGAAATTTCAGCGGGTGGTAAAGTGATCATGGGACTTTTTGCTTTTACTATTGCATCTGCTGTTATCTCACACCAAGTACTGCATCTTCCTGCAATGTGGGGTATGATGTTCGGTTTGGCTGTATTAAAACTCTATATCTATAGAATGAGCAGAGAAGTAAGATATGATAGCGAGGGCATTGTTTGTCCTACGGTAAATGTCTTCTCATTTATTGCTAAAATTGAAAATGATACACTCCTTTTCTTCTTTGGTATTTTGGCTGCGGTCGGTGGACTTCACTTCTTAGGTTTCTTAGAGTACTTTACTGCCCTTTATGCTCAATATGGAGCTACAACGGTGAATATTGGAGTAGGATTCCTTTCAGCTATCGTGGATAACGTACCGGTTATGTCAGCAGTACTTAAATCAAGTCCAGACATGGGAGCAGGTGCACATTCACAATGGATGCTTGTAACACTTACAGCAGGTGTGGGTGGTTCACTTATCTCATTTGGTTCAGCTGCAGGTGTAGGTGTCATGGGTAAACTTCACGGTATCTATACATTTTCATCACATATGAAACTTGCTTGGACAGTACTGGTAGGTTACATCGTATCTGTTGCAGTTTGGTATCTGCAGTTTCAAATTTTAGGTATCGGTGCGTAAGACAAATACTGAGAGTTACATTTCCCTGAGTTAAGCCTAGGGAAATGTAATCGTATTTTTATAGTTAAGTTTTTATTTTAAAGATTTAACCATACAAATAGAAGGAAACACCATGAAACAAGTACCTATACTCGTATTGGATTTTGGATCACAATACACACAACTTATCGCTAGAAAACTAAGAGAAAGTGGTGTATATACAGAAGTAGTACCATACCGCGAGAGTATTGAAGATATTAAAGCCAGAAAACCACAAGGTATTATTTTTTCAGGCGGTCCAGCTTCTGTCTATGCCGAAGATGCATATAAGCCGGATGAAGGTGTCTGGGATCTAGGATTACCGATCTTAGGTATATGTTACGGTATGCAACTTATCACGCAACATTTTGGTGGAAGCGTTGTAGCCGCAGACCATCATGAATACGGTAAAGCAAAACTGAAAATAGAAAATGATTCTAACATTTTTAAAGGTATTTCTGATGACTCTATCGTATGGATGAGCCATGGAGATAGAGCTGAGAGTATCCCTGATGGATTTGAAGTAGTAGGAACGAGTGAAAATTCTCCATATGCTGCCATAGCAAATGAGAGTAAAAACATCTATGCATTTCAGTTTCATCCAGAGGTACACCACTCTGTAGAGGGTACAGTAATGTTGAAAAACTTTGCTAAACATATCTGTGGTTGTGACAGTACATGGAATATGGGAAGTTTTGCCAAGGAAAAAATAGCTACGATCAAAGCACAGGTCGGTGACAAAAAAGTGCTTTGCGGTGTAAGTGGTGGAGTAGACTCTTCAGTTGTCGCTGCTATGCTTAACGAAGCATTACCAAAAGAACAACTTATCTGCGTATTTGTGGATCAGGGACTTCTTCGTAAAGATGAAGCAGAGCAAGTGCAAGATATGTTTAAACTTTTAGATATACCACTTATCACCATTGATGCGAAAAAAGAGTTTATGGAAGCACTTGCAGGTGTAAGTGATCCAGAGACTAAAAGAAAAGCTATCGGTGAGAAGTTCATTGAAGTTTTTGATAAGGAAGCAAAGAAACATACAGATGTAAGTTTTCTTGCACAGGGAACTCTCTATACAGATGTTATTGAGTCGGTTTCAGTAAAAGGGCCGTCTAAAACGATTAAATCTCACCATAATGTAGGTGGACTTCCGGATTGGATGACATTTGAACTGGTAGAACCTCTCCGAGAGATCTTCAAAGATGAGGTTAGAAAACTGGGGCTTGAACTTGGACTACCTAAACATATGATAGGCAGACACCCGTTCCCTGGACCTGGTCTTGCTATTAGAACTATGGGTGCAGTGACAGAAGAAGGTCTACATCTGATTAGAGAGTCAGATGCCATTATGCAAGAAGAACTTAAAGCTACAGGTTATTATGACAAAGTATGGCAGGCATTTACTGTACTGCTTAATGTACAATCTGTAGGTGTGATGGGTGACAACCGTACCTATGACAACACGGTATGTATCCGCATGGTTGAATCAGTTGACGGAATGACTGCTACTTTTGCACATGTCCCACATGATGTACTTGAAGGTATGAGTAGACGAATCATTAATGAAATTGATGGGATCAATAGAGTAGTTTATGATATAAGTTCTAAGCCTCCTGCGACGATCGAGTGGGAGTAGAAAGGTTATGTGTATCCCTTCTTATTACAAATATATTTTTTTATTCCTTGTAGTTGGAACTTTAGTAATATTGGCAGTGTTTTACGACAGACTTTTTTATTTTATACCTATATTTATTTTTTCTATTATATGGAGTCGTATACGTTGTCCTAAGTGTGGAGAGTCACTGCTAAAAGATAAGAATGGCTGGTATATATTTACTATAAGAACAACGTGTCGACATTGTGGACAAGATACACTTTTATGTGAGATCGAACCTGATGAAGTTACCCAAAAACGTTTGCAGTAATTTACAGACATATACCATCATGTTTATTTGAGGTGCTTCTGCTATAATATTTTTTAAAGGAATCACTTATGAAACAAACACTTCTAATCACGCTATTTTCTATTGCCATGTCATCATTTTCTATCGCCAGCAGTGATGAAATTATTGATAAAATTACTGATAAAATTGCTGCTGTAGTTACTCCTGCTTTCTCGTCTGATACATGTTCTGGTATCGATGAAAAACTAATGAAACTGGATGCATTTACGATGATGGTAAACAATACAAGTGCTTTCCATCTAGAAGAAAAAGCTTCAGCACTGATCGTACCAGGGATCACGGCGAGTAATAACAAAAAGAAAATGTTAAGGGATGCAGAGAAAAAACGTGCAGAACTATCAGCTGAGCGTCAAAAACATGGTTGTGAAACTCCTATCCCAGTCACTACTGCTCAAACGGATGATAAAGTAGCAGTGGCAATTAAACCTGCTTTATCGTCTGATTCGTGTGATGCTATCAATAGAAAACTAATGAAACTGGATGAATTCACGACGATGGTACATAATACTAGTGCTTTCCATTTAGAAGAAAAAGCTTCAGCAATACTGATACCAGGGATCACGGCGAGCAATAATAAAAAGAAAATGTTAAGGGATGCAGAGAAAAAACGTGCAGAACTGTCAGCTGAGCATCAAACATACAATTGTAAAAACACAATAAATACAGATCTGATAAAAGTTGCAAATGTAGCAACGATTTCATCTGATGTATCATCAGTTTTAGATCATGAACCTGTAAAATTAGATGAGTCTATGGCGAAGATAAGCAGTAGTAATATAGTTGCGGTAGAAGAGAGTGCAGCAGTCGTTCCAGTAAGCCCAAGCATCTCAAAGAATGACAGTGAACAGTTAGTAAAACCTGTAGAGAAACAAGAGAAAAAAGTGACAGCAGAGCGTCAATCACCTAATGTTGAAACATCTGTGATTAAAGACACTGCTCAAATAGATGATAAAAGGACAGTTTTGCAGAACACTACTTTCTCTTCTGAGAAATGTTATGCTTTAGGTGAAGACCTTATAGAGCTGTCTGTGTTTACGAATATGGTGAAAAATACCAGTGCGTTCCATTTGGAAGAAAAAGCAAGTGCATTACCTTCACCGGGCTTTACAGTGAGTAATAATAAAAAGAAAATATTAAGAGATATAGAGAAAAGATATTCAGAGCTTTTAACAGAGCGTCAAAAATATGGTTGTGAACCTCTTTAAAAGGAACAAGAAAGAGCATCCGATAGGCTTAGTATGACCAGTGAAAGTAAAAAAAATCTTTCTCTTCTTATCATCACGATCTTTTTCATCGCTTTTATTTACGGTACCATTAAAGCTATGGATATCGTAGATAAAACACATGTTGGTACATCCGATGGAATATATAGATCTTATGTGACTACTTCCAAAGAGATACAAGATAAGGCATTTACATTGACAGAGTATTGTTCCGATGCACCCTGTAAAGTACAAGCTTTGTTAGACTTTGTAACCAATATCCCTTACCATACAACCACCTTTCAACAGTATTCAGCACAAAAAACAATTCAACAAAACTTTGGAGATTGTGATGACAAGAGTAATCTACTGATCTCTATGTTATATGCTCTGGATATAGAAGCCTATTTTGTTTTGGTACCGAAGCACATTTTTATTATTACTTCCATAGAGGATAAAGATCTAGCTAATAGAAAAGGACTGTGGGTCAATGGTAAGAAGTACTATATTTTAGAGAGTACTGCGAAAAACTCTAGAATAGGGTTTCCTTTACATTATGATCTAGAAGACATTGATGTGATTGTTGAGCCATTTTCAAATGAAAAACTTTCTATAGAAAATCTAGAGTGGAAAGAATAAATCTTATGTATACATTTTAGGGTAAATAAAAAAGTTTAATTTTACTTTTTCGGGTTTGAATTCCTTCCAATGCTTGATAGGAAGTTCCAAAGCGACGATACCTAAAGTAGGTACATTCTCAATGTAGTCATCTAACATCTGGTCTGTTAATTCAGTTGTTTCGGGATTATGTCCGACGATAAATACATTATCATATTTGTCTTTTATCTCTTGTATAATGGAAATTACATCTATAGGTTCTGCCATATAGAGGGCATCTATGTATGTGATTTTTCCACTGTATTCTATCTCTTTGGCTAAACCTTTGGCTGTGAGTTTTGCTCGTTTAGCTGAACTGGAGAGTATGAGGTCTGGTATTACTCTCCTCTCTTTAAGTGCATTGGCCATAGTTAAGATAGCTTTTTGACCTCTTTTGTTAAGACCTCTTTCAAAATCACTTTGACTTTCATCATTCCAGTCTGATTTTGCATGTCTAATTAAATATACATTTTTCATATATACATTATAGCAAGAATATAAACATTTTTAAATATTCATACTTTAGTCAATATCACTAAACTTTCTTTCAAAAAAACTTGTAATATTTACCAAAATATATTATAATCCCACAAAATTAATACACTATAGGAGAAACACAATGGCAAAACATCAGTTTCAAACGGAGATCGGGCAATTGCTTAAGCTCATGACACACTCTCTTTACTCAAATAAAGAGATATTTATACGAGAACTCGTTTCAAACTCTAGTGATGCGTTAGATAAATTTAACTATCTTTCACTTACAGATGAAAAATTTAAAACAGATGAGTGGTCTGGAAAAGTTTTCATCAAATTAGATAAAGAGGATAACTCGCTTACTATTGGTGATAATGGTATAGGAATGAATGAAGCAGACTTGATGGATCATTTAGGGACCATTGCAAAGTCTGGTACAAAAGCTTTTATGGAAAATCTTACAGGTGATGCGAAAAAAGACTCAAATCTCATCGGTCAGTTTGGGGTTGGATTCTACTCAGTATTCATGGTAGCAGACAAAGTAGATGTGATCTCAAAAAAAGCAGGGGAAGAGCAAGCTTATATGTTCAGTACGGACGGTACAGGTGAATATGAAGTAAAACCTGTGACTAAAGAAGAACATGGAACGATTATCTACATTAAGCTCAAAGACGATGAAAAAGAGTTTTTAGACAAGTGGAGAGTTCAGGAGGTAGTGAAGAAATATTCTAACCACATTGCATATCCGATCATGTTGAATTACTCCGAAGAAGAGACAGAGGGTGAAGGTGATGAAAAAACAACTAAAATGGTCAACAAATCAGAGCAGATCAATGCAGCTACTGCACTATGGACACTCTCTAAGTCTGAATTGAAAAAAGAAGATTATGTAGAGTTCTATAAAACCATTTCTCATGGTGATAACGAACCATTGCTACACTTGCATAATAAAGTAGAAGGTTCAAACGAATTTACTACACTTTTCTATATCCCTAAAACTGCACCGATGGATATGTACAGAGCAGATTATGAAGCCGGTGTAAAATTGTATGTAAAACGTGTTTTTATTACAGATGATAACAAAGAGTTACTGCCACCGTATTTACGTTTTATAAAGGGTATTATAGATTCTGAAGATCTACCGTTGAATGTGTCTCGTGAATTACTTCAAGAGAACAGAATTTTGGCAAATATTAAGCAGAACTCCACGAAAAAGATACTCCAGGCCATTAAAAAATTAAGTGGTGAAGATGCAGAGACTTTTACTGCTCAGTACAATAGAGTGATGAAAGAAGGAGTTTATGTAGATCATACAAACAAAGAATTACTTCTGGAGTTAGTGAAGTATAAGAGTTCAACAGAAGAAGGACTTGTATCATTTGAAGATTATATAAGCCGTGGAGATTCTGAGAAAAAGGAGATCTATTATATCGTGGGTGATAATGAAAAAGTACTTAGAAATTCTCCTTTACTAGAAGCCTATAAAAAGGCAAACATTGAAGTGCTCATTATGGATGATAAAGAGGTCGACACTATAGTGACTCCTATGATAGGATCATATAAGGAGTGGAGTCTAAAAGACATCACAACGATTGAAGCTCCAGACTCTAAGAGTGAAGAAGAGAAAGAAGAGATATCCAAAGAGTTTAAATCTCTTACGGATAAGATCAAAGAAGTGTTAGGCGAAGAGGTTAAAGAAGTTAAAACTTCTACAAGATTAACTTCAAGTCCATCATGTGTACTTAAAGACAGTTCAGATCCTATGGCTGGCATGGCTGCAATGTTTGCTCAAATGGGACAAGAGATGCCAGAGATACCTCTTATTTTAGAGATCAATCCTGACCATGAGATGATCAAGAAGCTGGACAACCTTGAAGACAAAGCGCTTTTTGATGACCTCTCATGGATACTTTTAGATTCTGCGAAACTTTCTGAGGGTCTTGAGCCTAAAGATAAAGGTGCATTTGCACAAAGGATTGCTTCTTTGGCGACAAAAGCACTCTAATTCCTTCTTTATATTATAGTACGGGATATATTACCCGTACTATTTGAACCTAACTTATGCTAAAATCATTTTTCACTTAACTACTAGGCCAATCAAATATGGATATTCCAAATTTATACGAAGAGATCATTGTCTTTGGATTACTTCTTTTGGCTGTTATAGTTGTCTATATGATGCTTAAGTTACATTACCATTTTGCCTTTGGCTTGATGAAAAATACTGCTTCTTATGAAAAAAACAAGACTAAAATAGACAGGGCGAAAAAATATCTGTTTTTTGCACTGAAAGTATTGTTATGGATTGGACTTATCAGTATGGCTACTTTTGGTATCTATTATCTCTCGGAGGGAATGAGTCTTAAGGCACTGCTCTTTGAACTATGGACTAAGATACCAGAAGGGTTTTGGTTAGAAGCACTTTTTGTTATCATTCGTATAACAGTGATCATTACTTTGTCACGCTATGTATTGAAGTTTGTCTATGCATTTTTAGACAAGTATCAGCAAAAAGCAATTGAGAACAGATGTGGAAATTGTAGTGAAGTAACGATTGTTAAGTTCTATATGCATTTCCATAATATGGTTAAATATACAGTCTTGCTAGGTATACTATATCGTATTACACTTTTCTTCCCTTTCTTGGAAGTAGTAAGTCGTGGATTATGGATACTCCTTATACTCTATTTTATAGTATCATTAGGGGTATTGACATTTAATGGTATGACAATGATAAAAGAAAAAAGAGGATTATAAGTATGAATGAAAAGATGAAAATGTCACCACAAAAACGGGCAACACTTGTATCAAGTTCAGTTGCAACACTTTTGGTGATCGTAAAATTAATTCTGGGAGTAGCAAGTGGTTCAGTGGCTGTACTCGCTTCCGCTATAGACTCACTTCTTGATATGTTGGTTTCTGCCTTTAACTTTTTTGCTATTAAAAAATCAGAAGAACACCCTGATGAAGAGTATCATTATGGTAAAGCAAAAGTCCAGGCGATTGCTGCGGTGATAGAGGGAACCATTATTACAATTTCCGGTATTTATATTATTTATGAAGCCATTAAAAAATTAAACAAGGGAACTGTCACTACATTACTTACCCCCTCTATTTTGGCAATGGTATTTTCAATTATTGTAACCTATCTTTTAGTGAATTATCTCTTGAAAGTGGCAAAAGAGACAGACAATCTAGTCATTAAAGCGGATGCTTTGCATTATAAGACGGACCTATGGAGTAATGCCGCTGTTCTTGTAGCCTTAGGGCTGGTATATATGACAGGTATGGATGCGATTGATGCAGTATTTGGTTTAGGTATAGGTCTTTATATCATTTACTCTGCATATGAAATAATACAAGAGGGTATAGAGATACTTTTAGACCGTGCCCTAGATGGAGACATGGTAGCAAAGATCGGTGAAATTGTTTCAAATCATCCTGAAGTGACAAGTTACCATTGGCTTAAGACACGTACGGATGGTAGTACGAACTTTGTAGAATTTCATATGGTCTTACGTCCCAATATGTTACTGCTTGAAGCACATCGCATTGCTGATCAGGTAGAAGATCAGATTTTTTTACTTGATACAAAGAAAAATTGGATCATCACACCACACTTTGATCCTTATGATGATGAACATATGAATATTGCGATGCTTCATGGTAAGCATTTAGCTAGAGTAAAAAAAGAGAAATAATGTCTAACACGGATGGTATGATTTATCTTTTATCTCCTTTGCCCAAAGAAGGAACGATACATCTTCCTATGATCCGTTTCTCACTGCTACCCTCAACGATCGATTTTTCAAGATGTGACACACTTATGTTCACTTCCAAACAAGCGGTCAAGAGTGCAGAAGTATTAAATCCTGAATGGAAAAAATATCCCTGTTTGGCTATAGGTTCAGCTACGGCTAAAGAGATAGAATCTTTGGATGGAAAAGTGATCTATCAACCCAAATTATTTTATGGAGAAACATTAAGTCAAGATATTATCACGCAATTTAAAGATAAAAAGATTTTATACCTACGGCCCAAAGAAGTCTCTTTTGATTCAAAAAACTTTCTAGCAAAAGCAGGTCTAGAGATTAATGAACAAATTATTTATGAGACATTTTGTATCAACTATGAGAAAAAAGAGAAACCGGTCAAGAAAGCTATTATTATTTTTACCTCACCTTCGACCATTCACTGTTTTTTGAAAAATTTTGAATGGGATGAAAGTTATACGGCAGTTGTGATAGGTGAGGCCACGAAAATACATTTACCTGTGCATGCAAGTTATGTGGTAGCAGATACTCCACTTATAGATTCATGTATCAAAAAAGCAAAGCAACTTTTACTCACTTCTAACTCCAAATAGGTTATAATAAATTTAACCTAGGTGATGCGACTACTGTATTTGGGGTCCAACATTAATCTTAGTGGGACATGTAGTCTCTTAGTGTGTGGAAGTTTTCGTTTGAGTTTGACTTGGTCGACGAGAAAACATCCCCTAAAGAGAGACTCTCTCCTGCACCGTTGGCTATATAGGGCCGACTTTAAGCAGAACGCTCACCCGGGCCATTATTAGCGGCGTTTCTTGCACGCATAGGCTTTTAAAAAAGACCATTGACGAACTTGGAAGTTCGCCTGCAAGTCTTTTTTAAAACCCTCTACGCACAATTAACACCACTACTTAATCTTCCCTTTTTAGGGATTAACTTTCGGAGAATTTTAAATGAACGTATTGATAATAGGTGCTGGTGGTAGAGAATATTCTATCGGTTTGGCATTAACTAAAGATGAGAATGTAGAAAAGATCTATTTTGCGCCGGGTAACGGAGCTACTGATGAATTGGGTGAGAACTTAGACATCAGTGATTTTTCAAAACTCGCTGATTTTGTAGAATCAAATGATGTTGATCTTACTATCGTTGGTCCAGAAGGTCCATTGGTTGATGGGGTTGTAGATGTATTTGAAGCCAGAGGACTTACTATTTTTGGACCTACAGCAAAGGCAGCACAACTTGAAGGTTCTAAAATCTTTATGAAAAACTTTCTTGCCCGTCACAATGTCCCTACGGCGAAGTACATTGAGACTGATTCACTTCAGGATGCGTATGATTTTATTATGACACTTGATGCACCGATCGTGGTGAAAGCAGACGGACTTTGTGGTGGGAAAGGTGTCATTATCGCTCAAAGTCACGATGAAGCAAAAAAAGCTGCGGGTGAAATGCTCTCAGGTAACTCATTTGGTGATGCTGGAACAAGTATCGTTGTTGAAGAGTTTTTAGATGGCTATGAGCTTTCTGTATTTGCCATCTGTGATGGGAAAGATTATGTGGTTTTACCTGCCGCACAAGATCACAAAAGACTACTCAATAATGATGAAGGGCCAAATACAGGCGGTATGGGGGCATATGCACCGACTCCACTTGTAAATGATGAAATTTATCGTAAGTTGAATGAGAGAGTTATCGAGCCAACGCTTAAGGGTATGGAAGCTGAAGGTATGCCGTTTACAGGTGTGCTTTTTATCGGTGTTATGGTGGTTAAAGGTGAGCCTATCATACTCGAATATAATGTACGTTTCGGTGATCCTGAGTGTGAAGAACTGATGCCTTTACTGAAGTCTCCTGCTTCTGAACTGTTCTATAAGGCAGCAACGGGTGATCTTAAAAATGCAAAGATAGAGTTTTATGACAAATATGCGGTTGGTGTTGTGATGGCAAGTAAAGATTACCCGTATAAAAGTACACCTCCTGCAGAGATCATCGTTGATGATATTTACCATGAAGATGTAAGTGAAAATGCACATATATCTTATGCAGGTGTTACGCGTGGGGAAGATGGAAAACTTTATGCTACAGGTGGAAGAGTACTTGTATGTGTGGGTGTGGGTGATAGTATTAGGGAGGCACAGCAACGTGCCTATATGCTGGTAGGTCAAGTGCACTTCGCAGGTAAGCAGTGTCGAACAGACATTGCATATCAGGCACTCTAGGAAGTAGGGATGTCTGAATCTCTCTCATTATCTATTGCAAATAATCAAAAAAGAATCGCCTCTTTTGTGATAGATGATATTGTAATTACGCTGTTTTTTATTATTATTTTTTATGATCAGTTTTCTGCAGTTTTTTCAAATATTACAGTGGTAGATGAAGCAGCACTTGAGAGTGTCAATGCTTTTATTTCGCAAAATCTTTTGGTGGTACTCTCCATAAAACTCATCTATCATACTGTTTTGATATGGCAAAACGGAATGACTTTAGGCAAGTATCTAATGAAGATAAAAGTGATAGACTTAGAAACAGGAAATACTCCTGGTTTTCTAAAGTCATTGTTACGTGCTTCAATGAGAATTCCAAGTGAAATACTATTTTATTTAGGTTTCCTTATGGCATTCTTTGTTCCACTGAAACAAACGCTTCATGATAAAGTCTCTAGCTGCGTAGTTGTTAATGACTAAAAATATATCCTTTTTCCTTTTATCTATGATAGTGGCTATGCAGATATTGCCTGCTGCAGCAGATAAAAGTAAAATTGAGATCACGGCAAAACATGTTGACGCTACAGAAAATATAGTTAGAGCAACAGACAATGTCGTCGTATATTATGAAGACTCTGTGATCAAAGCATCTTCTGCACACTTTGATAAAACCACTAAAGTACTTGTGCTTGATGGTAAAATTCAAATGCTTGGATACGAAGGAAGTAAAGTTCATAGTAACCATATTGAAATTCATACTGACAAAAAAGAGGTTACTTTTGATGAACTTTTTCTTGTAAGTGAAAATGATGTTTGGATTTTTTCAGACGATGCACATAAAAAAGAGGCAAATTATACTTTAGGCACATCTGTACTTTCAAGCTGTGAGATCACAGATCCTTTATGGAAAATGGTTTTTTCACGTTCTACCTATGATAGTGATGCACAGTATATGAAGATCTATGGTGCAAAAGTGTATTTGTGGGATATCCCTATGTTCTACACACCTTATTTAGCATTTTCAACCAATAGAACTAGAACTTCAGGTCTCTTATTCCCTGGCTTTGGATATACATCAAATGAAGGGTTTCTTTATGAACAACCCATATACTGGGCTATTTCCCCAAGTATGGATATGGAGTTTAATCCTCAGATCAGAACTTCAAGAAGTGTAGGGATGTATAGTACATTACGTTTTGTCGATTCAGAGTATTCGTCTGGAGAATTAAGGGTAGGGTATTTCAAGGATAAGACAGCTTATATAGAAGATAACTATCTCCTTAATGACAGTCACTATGGGATTGAATTTAATTATGAATCTTCCAAAGTATTTACCGATATATTACCGCAAGGTTTTACAGATGGTTTATATATCAATACTACCTATCTTAATGACATTGATTATCTTAATTTACAACAAAGTAAGCTGGAACATTTTGGATTGGTCCCTTTACAGGAATCAAGAGTGAATTATTTTGCATATAATAATGACTATTATGCAGGACTTAATGCCAAATATTTTATAGATACAAGAGAAGGAGTGAATGATGATGAAACACTTCAGATACTTCCTTCTGTACAATTACATAAATATCTAAGTCATTTTATATGGGATAATCTTACCTATAGCACAGATCTCCGTATCAACAATCTTTATAGAAAAGAAGGTACGACACTCCGTCAGGCAGAACTTAAAATACCATTAGAATTTACCACATCATTTTTTGATGATTTTTTAAATCTCTCTTTAGGTGAAGAGATTTATTATAGTAAATTCTTTTTTGGTAATGGAGATTACCTCTACGATGATTTTGAGTACTATAGCACTATACATAAAGTAAAACTTTTTACAGATTTAACAAAGAAGTATGATGACTTTATTCATGTACTACAACCCTCTTTAACTTATATTAAACCAGGAACTGAATACCAATCTCCTGTAGAGTTTTCTTCATTAAGTGATGAGCAAAAGGAACTTTTTGCTGTGGGATTACCTGAAGAACATTATGCTTTTAGTTTAAGTCAATATTTTTATGATGAGAGCATGAAACTGAAATTTTTTCAAAGGCTTACACAAAGGTATTATTTGGACAGAAGTTATGAACTTGCTGATATAAGTAATGAGATGCAATATAATTGGAATCAATGGAGCTTTTATAATAATGTGACCTACTCTCATGAGTATGGTAAAATACGTGAATCATCAAGTAGTATTGCATTGAATGAACAAGATTATCAGTTGAGTGTAGGACATACCTATAAACAAATTTTGCCTGATGTACCTCTTCATATTGCAGATGATGATATTAATGCTAATGATCTGAGTTTGACTTTTGGATACACACTCAATGAAAAGATTACATTGAATGGTGGTTTTACTTATGATGTGGATGATGCCTCAAATAACCAGTGGAGATTTGGGGGAAGTTATCATCGTGACTGCTGGAGTGTTTCTGCTTCTGTTAGAGAAGAGATCACACCAAGACCTACAGGGTTTACCACAGATACTTCTTTTTATGTACAGTTAAACTTTATTCCTTTTGGAGGAGTGGGTACTGGAGATACAAACGAATGATCATCAGTCCTAAAGAGGAGATAGAAAAAGCGTTAGAGGTATTAAGTTTACCTAAGCTGATCAGTAGAGCAGATATAAAAAAACAATACCATTTCTTGGCTAAAAAGAATCACCCTGATCTAGGAGGTGATGTTGAAAAGATGGAACAGTTAAATCATGCTTATAGATTATTGATGAAGTATATAGAAGAGTTTCGTTATACTTTTGATGAAGAAGAAATTTCTAAACAATTCCCAGGAGCGGATTATGCCCAGCGATTCAAACCCTAATGCGTATTTTGAAGATAGAGAAGATGCCTCAAAACAGTTGATAGAGACACTTCCTATAGAGCTGCTTTCAAAAAATGAAACTGTAGTGATAGGTGTAAGTGAAGGAGGGGTTTATTTTGCAGACCAGATATCCAAGGCTATCCATGCACAGATGGATATCCTACTGACAGAGCCTATTTTGGCACCTAATAACCCTGAGTTGGTTATAGCGATGGTTTCAGAAACAGAAGAGATGGTGATGCATAAAGCACTTATTGATGCGTTTGAGATCAATGAAGACTATGTGTATGGCGAGGCGCACAGAAAGTATGAAGAAGAAGTACTCTCTTATGTATATAAATACCGAAAAGGTAGGGACCTGATCTCTCTTCAAGGGAAGTATGTCGTTTTAGCTGACGAGTGTATAGAAACAGGACTCACTATGATGGTTGCACTTAAGTCAGTCATCGCAAGAGGTGCCAAAAACATCTATATTGCAACACCTATTTTAGACAAAGGTGTATATCAAAATTTACTTACAGTCTGTGATGGAGTATTCTGTCCTCATAAGATACAAGACTATATTTCGATAGAATACTATTACAAAGATTTTGAAAGATTAGATTTTGAAGAGATATCGTCCATAATAAATAATCAAGAAGTAAAAACTAGAGAAGAAGACTAAATATATTTTTATGATGAGAAATATTTAAAGCAGAGTGTAGTTAACGCACTAAACAGATAATAAGGAAAGATAAACGAATGAAAGAACAAATGATAGAGATAAATATAAACAGTCTCGAAGAAAAATACGAATTTAATAAAATTGCGAAACAAGCAAGTGGTGCCGTAATGTACAGACAAGGTAAAGCTGTACTTATAGCTGCAGTTGCTGTAGATGAAAAAGCAGTGGACGAAGATTTTCTTCCTTTAACTGTTCAGTATATGGAAAAGTCTTATGCTGCAGCAAAGATTCCTGGTGGTTTCATCAAGAGGGAGACGAAGCCTGGTGATTTTGAAACACTGACATCTCGTATTGTTGACCGTTCTTTACGTCCATTATTTCCTACAGGGTTCCATTATCCTGTAACGATTACAGTGATGGTAGTAAGTGCAGATTCAGAGGTTGATATGCAGGTGGCGGCTTTACATGCGGCAAATGCAGCACTTTTTGTTTCAGATATTCCAGTGACTACCAGTATTGCTGCAGTAAGAGTAGGTACAGTTGGAGACGATATCGTTATCAACCCGACACTTACACAACAAGCCCAAAGTGAACTTGACCTTTTGGTTGTGGGTTCAGGTAAAGATGTGGTAATGATAGAGATGCGTACACTTGCTACTGAAAATGAAGCGGGTCAAAGTGCCAATGAGTTTAATGAGTCAGCACTGGTAGATGTTATCGCAATGGCAGCAGATGCTATTGATGCAGCAACAGTAGCTTATACGGATGCTTTTACACCTATGGTAAGGGAAGCTTTAGATCTGCCATTAGCTGAGGATAAAGTAGATGAATCACTTTATGCAATGATTGAAAACAATTATGCAGAAGATGTTGAAAAAGCTATCTCTCATATGGCAAAGAGTGAGCGTTCTACAGAACTTAAAAAGGTGCGTACAAAAATTATGGAAGCGTTAGAGGCTGAAGATAAAGAAGCAGATAAGGAACTTGTCTCCAAAGTACTTGAGCGTTATAAAAAAACGGTTGTAAGATCGATGATCTTAGATAAAAATATTCGTGCAGATGGTAGAGCACTTGATGAGGTAAGACCTATTAGTATTGAGACAAACCTGCTGCCTTCTGTCCATGGTTCATGTCTTTTCACCCGTGGTCAAACACAAGCACTTGTTACGGTGACACTTGGCGATAAAAAAGACGCGCAAATGTATGAGCTTATTACTGAGAAAAATTCTCTCTCAGAGAACTTTATGGTGCATTATAATTTTCCAGGCTACTCTGTGGGAGAAGCAAAATACATTGGTGCTCCGGGCAGAAGAGAACTTGGACATGGTAATTTAGGAAAAAGAGCTTTAGAGCCTTCTTTGGATTTAAACTATGATGGAAGTATCCGTATGGTCTCTGAGATTTTAGAGAGTAACGGTTCTTCTTCTATGGCTACTATTTGTGGGGGTGCATTAGCATTACGTGCTGCTGAGGTAAATACAACGGCACTTGTAGCAGGTATAGCAATGGGTCTTGTAAGTGAGGGTGGCAAGTATGCAGTACTTACAGATATTATGGGACTTGAAGACCATGATGGAGATATGGACTTTAAAGTGGCCGGTACTGCACAGGGTATCACAGCACTTCAAATGGACATGAAACTGGGTGGTATAGACTTAGCTGTACTGAGAGATGCTCTACAAAAAGCAAGCCAGGGTAAAAACCACATTCTTGGAATTATGGAAGAAGCTGAGAAAAACATCGTTTCAAGTACAGCGCTTCCAAGTACTGAACATTTTACGGTACATCCAAGCAAGATAGTAGATATCATTGGAAAAGCTGGTGCAACGATTCGCGAAATCATCGAGAAGTTTGAAGTTTCTGTTGATCTTGACCGTGATGTAGGCGGTGTGAAACTTTCAGGTGGAGATAAAGAAAAGGTAGCAGAGGCAAAAGCCCACATAGAAGGTATCGCTTCATCTCCTGTAAAGAAACAGATGGAGTATAAAGTAGGTGAAAGCTACGAAGGCAAAGTGAAGAAGATAGTGGACTTCGGACTTTTTGTAGAGATGCCAGATGGTTTTGATGCATTACTTCACATTTCAAAAGTCGCCAAAGAACGTGTCAACAATCTTTCAGAAAGATACAGTGAAGGCGATACTATCACTGTTGTTGTGATGGAGCAAAAAGGCAAAAAAGTTGAATTGGCTACTCCGGAGTTTTTAGCGTAATTTTCTTCTTTCTTCTTCATTTCTTCTTTTGAGGAGAAAGTGAAGAAGGTTCATCTTCCTGCGATATTCTGACATATTTCTACATTTTTTATAAAATCATTTACAATTTTCTTTAAGAGAATATTATAGTATATATAATTTTTATATATAATAAATAATTATATTGTAATTTTTGCTTTTTTTGTGTATACTAAAAATAAGGCTAAACTATTTGTTAAAGATAGTACGGAAAGCTACGCATCTTTCTATAGATAGCCAGATTAATCTAAACTGTTTGATATTAATTATTAAAAGAGGCGGGAGAGGGTTAAGTTACTACAAAAAGTCTGTATACCCTTTTTCAATATAGTTTCAATAGTTCGATAAGGATTTAAAATGAAGTTAGTTGATGAATATAGTTGGTTTGAAAAATTTCGGAAAAGAGTAGGAAATGTGGTCTTTGGTACACTACTGTTGTTTACTGCAACGGTTGTAGAAGCCGGTGTACTTAAACTTGATCTGGAAGGATGTAAGTCTACTGCAGGCAATGGATATCATTTTGAGATAGTGCCGGATATCCATCCTGAACATGAAGATTTTAAAATGTATTTTTGTGAACCTGATTTTTATACAGATGGTAATTTAAAATACTGGTCTGAACTCGATATGGTACCGCATCGAATTACTTTTACAAATACCACAGGGAGTGCTCAGGATTTTACTTTTCAGGTTGGTGGGGATTACAAAGATGCGAATGACCCCGATCTGGTCGGATGGGATTATATTACCGAACTTACATTAGATTACCATTCAACACCTGAAGCGAATTGGGAAGCTTGTGAAAATATTGGTTCATTGTCAGTACAAGAGTTAATTATTTCTCCAGATGAGAGCGAAATTTATCGTCAAGTTACTGTAGAGGGTTATCCTAATGACTTACTCTGTGTTGCAGTCTACAATATGAGACTTGCGATCGGTTCAAGCTTTTATAGCGGTTCTTCACTTCAAAGTCGTTTGATCAGTGTAGCATCCAGTGTAAATGTCGGTGATCAAACAATTCCTGTACCGGATGTTGAATCAACTACATTTAGCAAAACAATGTCAGCTACACAGGGTGGTAGTCGAACCTGGACGGTTTCTAAAACTTCTTCCCCTGCAAGTATCAGTATAGATAACACTTGTAGTGGAAATGAATTAGACCTTCAAAAAGATGTCAATATTACCGTAAGTTGGACAAAGGGTGAAGTAACCCCGGCAGGTAATGTCGATGTAACTACAATTATCCAGGCATCCAACACAGCGCATCGTGATATAAACATAAGCGTAGTAGATACACTTTATAGTGGTACTACAGAACTTGCAACACACACTTGTCCAATTTTTACACTGCAAGCAAACGTTGGTAATCAAATAGTATGTACCAATAGTTTTACGATCTTAGAATCACAAGGTATCAATCTAAATGATGAAGCTGTTGCTACTTATATTGATCCAGATTATGCGGATATTAATTATACAGGTGTAAAAGTGGCAACTGCAACGGCATTTGTGCAGGGTACAGGAGAAAATCTAGATGAAAATGCCACAATGAAAGATAATGAGTGGATTTCAGGAACTAATTTGAGTTATTCAGTCGTCTCACCGGGTAGCGGTACATTTGATGGTTATTCTGAAGGAACTAAAACAACTGATGATGTAAATTGGACATCTGATTTATTAACAGACAGTGGTAGTGTGACATTCACTAAAACGATCTATGCTGAACCTGCAACGAGTAGTACTGGATCATTAAGTGATATAGCTTCTTTAAAAACATTTGGCGGTACTGGTACAAATAGTGGCATATTGAGTGTTTCTCTTTCTTCTTCTGCA
>NZ_JBFENQ010000015.1:0-19747 GCF_041551015.1 Sulfurovum sp.
CAATTTCAAAATTCTCAATTCTTTCTTTGATGATCGAACTTATCTCATCTGCTTGCAATTTAACTGCCACTGATACTCCTTTCTATTAGATAACTATAAAGATTTCTTAATGAAATCAATTAATTGTTCTTTAACTCTCTGTTTAGAGAAGTTTACCTCTATACCCAAATCATCCACTGAAACACGTACCCCATCAAGGTCGCTTTTTTCTTGTCTTAATTTAATCGTTGAACCTGTATACTTTTTAAGTGTCTCTTCAAGATTAGCCAATGTTGCTTCATCGAGTGATGATGCACTTTTCAATACACCTTCATACTCATTTGAAACTCTTTGCTGATCTGAATTAAGTACTTTTGTAATAGCAGGGATAAGATCAAGTCTTCTGTTCTCACCCAAGATCTTAATGAAGTTTACAAGCGTTGTGTCATCATCACTAAGTGCAGATAAGATCATTGCTGTCTTACTTTCACTTGAAATAATTGGAGATGTCAATGTTGACTTGATCTCAGAACTGCTTATCACTTCACTAAGTACATTAAGTACTTCTAAAATACCCGGAAGGTCTTTAGATACTGAAGAGAGTGCCTGTGCATATCTTTTAGCAATTAACTCTTCCATTATGCCACCTTCTTAGAAATAATTTCAACAACTTTAGCTTCATCTAACATAATGTCATCATTCGTGATATTCTCACTCAAGATCTCATCAATAGCTTCTCTTGCTGACTTTCTTTCTTCTAGAGACATTTTCTCTTCAAGTTGTTTATCTAAAATCGCTAAATCATTTTGATTTGCAGTAGCGATTTTTTCTGCTAAAAGAACTGCTTCTGCTTTAGCATCAACAAGAATTTCTTCTGCTCTCTTTTCACTTTTATCTAAACGATTCTGTGCTTCTTTTTTCTCATCTTTAGCTGCTTGAAGTTTCTTTTCTATCTCATTTAACTGTGCTGCAATACTTTCACTTCTACCTTTAAAAAAGTTTTTGATCGGGTTTGCAAGTAAATAATAAAGAAGTGCTGCAAAAATAACAAAGTTTACAACTCTTGGCAAAAAGTCATACTCTCTACCAGTTTGAGCAAAGTAACGGCTTGATTCAGCATCACCACCACTAGCTAAAAGGATAGCAGGTACGATAAGTAAAGACAATAGTACTATTTTTTTCATATTCATCCCTTCTTATAATTTGCTAAACTTAGCTTTTAGGCTCTCTTTAAAAAGAGGCATTTGAGAAAGAAGAGAGTTTTTAAGGTTCTCTTTGTCAGAGTTAAGCTTTTCTACGAACTTGTTATACTCAGTTTCTAATTCATTTTGTTTGGTCTCAATCTTACTTGCAGCCAATGTTTTTTGATCATCAATTGCTTTCTGTCTGATTCCTGCAGCTTCATTTTTAGCATTGCTAATAATTTCATCTGCCTTTGCATTTAGTTCGTCGCTGTTGCCACTAAGACCTTTTGCAGCTTCTAAATCTTTTGCTATAGAGTGATCTCTATCATCCATAAATTTTACCAATGGCTGAAATAGCATATTATTTAAAAGAACAAGTAGGGTTAGAAACAAAGCTAATACGAACAACATCAATGGTAAATGTATGTCAAGCATTAAAACTCCTCATGTAATTTCGCAATATTTTACCATTATTGTTATGAGGTTATGATTAAAATCATTGGGTATTCGTTAAAATATAAAAGGGATGTGTAGATTTTATTTTAGCATGCGTTTAAATAGTGTATTTATCTTCTTCTCATTCATTGCAGGGAACTGCGCTAAGAAGTTTTCAACCTCTTTTTCATTCTCAAAACTAATTTCAATACTTTTCGCTTTTAGCTTATGTTTAAAAGGTAAAGTCTCTGCAAAAATATCTGCATATTTTTGCAGTAAACTTGGTGTAGCTGTTTTAGGTATATTTTCGGACACATTACCTTTATGATTTTTTACCATATTTTCAGTATCGCGTACAGATAGTTTTTGGCCGATAATACTGTCTATAACAATTTTTTGTTTCTTATCATCAAGGCCTACCAAAACTTTTGCATGTCCTTGAGATATTTTTCCATCAACAAGTTGCTTCTGTGAATAAGGGGATAAGCTGAGAAGACGCATGGTATTAGTAATCTGTGAACGGCTTTTATGTACAATGGAAGAGAGCTCATCATGTGTGATTTTGTGTACATCTATCAACTCTGCATAGGAATTTGCAAGTTCTATAGCATTAAGGTTTTCTCTTTGGATATTTTCAATAAGTGCAAGTTCCCGAAGTCTTACTTCGTCTATGTCTGCATCCGCTATAATCGCTTTAATATTTGTGAGTTTTGCAAGCTTATGTGCCCTAAGACGGCGCTCTCCTGCAATTAGAAGATAGCCATCTTCTTTTTCTATGACAACAATAGGCTGAAGCAGTCCATGTTCAACTATAGACTGACTTAACTCTTTAAGTGCTTGCTCATCAAAATGTTTACGTGGTTGAAAAGGATTCTCTGAAATACTGTCAACAGGTAATTCTTCTACCCTTGCGCCTTCTGATTCAAGTTCAAAACTATCGATATCACTTAAGTCTTTTTCATAAGCTTCTTCTACTTCCGAAAGGATCTCTCCTAGTCCCCTGCCTAACGCCATTTTAACCTCTTACTATCACTGTTGCCAAGTCTCTATATGCAACAGAACCTTTAGAATTCACAGCATAAGAAGTCACAGGTTTACCAAAACTTGGACTCTCTGCTATTTTAACATTTCGTGGTACAACAATACACTCTTTACCCTTTTTAATGTGAAAAAGTTTGTCTTTAAAATGGTGACTTAAGTCGGCAAGTACCTGTTTTGAAAGATTATTTTGTCCCGAGTACATCGTAGGTAAAAAACCTTTAATCTTGAGTTTTGGATTAATTGTTTTTTTCAAAAGACTTACCGTATTGAGTAACTGCGCAAGACCCTCAAGTGCAAAGAATTCACATTGAATAGGAATGATCACAGAGTCAGATGCACTCAAAGCATTAATAGTAATAGGCCCAAGTGCCGGAGGTGAATCAATAATAATAAAATCAAATTTTGAAGAAAGCTCTTTAATTTTTTCTTTAAGTACCAACTCTCTATTTTTTGCCTTAGGATTATAGAACTCTTTTTCTATACCAACCAGACCAATGTTTGATGGAACAAGTTTAAGGTTTTTTATCTGCGTTTTAAGTATTACTTCTGAAAGCTTTTTACTTCCGATAAGTACATGATAAATATTATATTCATAATCACTTCTACTAAAGCCCAAACTTGTTGTTGCATTAGATTGTGGATCAATATCTAAAAGAAGGACTCTCTTACCTTTTTCGGCCAAAGAAGCTGCCAAATTTACTGCTGTCGTTGTTTTCCCTACGCCACCTTTTTGGTTGGCTATACTAATTACTTCACTCATCGTAAACTAAACACCTTCTCCCCTTCTATTATCAAAGAACCGTCCTCACATAAAGTCGCATCTGACAGGCTCTTCTTATCATTTTCAATATGAACTGAAAACTTTCTACTTAACTCAAATTCTATCTCATACTCTCTAAATATTTGCTTCCATTTTGGAAATTCTTCAAGTGCCAAAAGGTAATTTTCGAGTAGTTTTTGAGCTGAAATATCGCACTGTAAGGCTCTATAGCCATTTTGAGATTTTTTTAAATTTATTCCAATTCCACACACTAAAGTATTATTCACTTTTTTAGTAATGGTCCCACCTATTTTATCATCATTAAAATAGAAGTCATTTGGCCATTTTAACCAGATATTTTCACCTAGTGATTCAAGTGTCTGCTTCATGATAAATGAGAAGTAAATAGAAGCAGAACCAAACGGAAGATCTTCAGGAAGCATATCTAAATTTAGCGCGATGGAAGCAAAAAAGTTTCCTTCACCACCAGACCATGAATTATTACGACTTCCCAAACCTGAACTTTGCTCATTGGTAATCACAGCTATTGGAGTTTGGAGTTTATTTTCTTTTAACATTTCCAGCAAATATATCTGAGTCGATACTAACTCATCAAAATGACAAATATCAAACTTACCAATACGACTAGTCGTATGAGCCAACTGCTGAAGTTGACTTGGTGTCAGCGTAGTTTTTTGAACTTTGTTCAAAAGGCGTCCCCAAATAATAAATCTCCAACTTTCAGCCCCCTTCCTACACAATACGCTTTGGCCGACATCGCCTTTTTTGATACAGGCTGTAAACTTGCAATTTTCAATGCTCCTTTACAACATCCAATCACCACACTATCTTCATCAAAAGAAAGAATCTCTAAAACCCTGTTTTTAGATGTTATATCTACCATACTGAGTCCATCTAATTTTGTGCCATCAGCAGAAAATATACCTGGCCAACCTTCAAATGCCCGATATTTATTGTAAATAACATTTGCATCTTCAAAATCTACTTCACCATCACTCTTTTTAATTTTTTTACAAAGTGTTGCTTGTGCTTCATCCTGTATTTGAGGTGTGATATTCTCATAGTTTCTAATGGTACTTAGTGTCAGTTTACATGCATCGGAGGTCAATTGTGCCATCAATGCATGAAGACGCATATCTGTTGGTATGACAAACTCCACTTTTTCAAGCATGGGACCTGTATCTAATCCCTCTTCCATCAGCATGGATGTCACACCCGTTTTTTCATCACCGTTGAGTAAAGATTGTTGTACGGGAGAGGCACCTCTATACTGAGGTAAAAGTGAAGCATGTAAGTTGATACAAGGAGCAATGTCCAATATATTCTTAGGCAAAATCTGTCCAAATGCTGCTACCACTATAAAATCAGGTTTCTGATCTTTAATAGTACTTTCTATACCTTCATCACTTAATCGATTGGGTTGTAAGACCTTAATAGCATACTCCATTGCTAATGTTTTCACAGGAGGCGGTGTTAATACTTTTTTACGTCCTACAGGCCGATCTGGCTGTGTCAGGACCAAAGATACTTCCATATCTTCAGCTTCTATCAATGTATTGAGGATCTCTTTTGCGTAGTGGGGTGTTCCCATGTAGACTATTTTATATTTCATTCTATTCTTCTTATTATTAATTGAATGCCTTAAGCTGTAAAAAGAGTTCCACCCTTGTGTTCGCCATCAACAAGAAAAGATCTTACATCACTAAGATCAAATCCACTTGCCAAAAACATCTCTCTGCCTTGTTTCATTAAAAAATCTGCCGATTGAAGTTTAGTCACAATACCGCCTGTCGCAAATTCATTATTTGGTGTATGCTCAGCATTCAGTTCATCTTCTTCTATCTTATTGACGATAGCTCTTCGTCTCGCATCGTCATATTTATTTGGATCTTTATCATAAAAGGCATCAATGTCTGAAAGAATGACTAATAGTATTGCATCAAAGTAATGCGCCACATGTGCAGAGAGTCTGTCATTGTCACCAAAAACCAATTCTTCAATACTCACAGTATCATTTTCATTGATAATAGGTATAACATTATTTTCCAGTAGAGTATCTATTGCATTTTTGGCATGCTCTGTATGCTTTTTAGAATCAAAAACATCTGCACTCAAAAGTACTTGAGAGCAGAGTAAGTTAAATTTAGCGAACTTCTCCTGATACATTTTAAGTAAATATGGTTGTCCAATAGCAGCAAGTGCTTGTCTATTTGCCACGATATTTCTATTTAATGGTAATTGAGTATACCCTGCGGATACTGCACCTGAACTCACCAAGATCACATCATAGTTATGTGCTTTTAGTTCAGAGATCAACTCAACCAATGCAAACATACGTGGTTTGGCAATAGCACCATCTTCTGTTAAAACATGAGAACCAACTTTAATGACTATTCTTTTCATAAAACCTACTTACTCAGCTTCATATTCTGCTTTAACATTTTTGACAAAATCACCAATAGCATAACGTAATGCTTCCGTATTTATATGTGCTACAGATGAGATAGGGAGTACAAAAAATGGTTTCTCTTCTGGTAGTTTTACACCGAAGTCTGTCTCGAATCCATAGCTCAGATAGTTTGCATCTGCTTTATATTTATTTAATATATTATTTGCTTCTAAACCTATGTCAGTTAAAAATGTTTCTGTCAAAGTATTTACTTCTTCTTGTGAAAGTGAATCAATTTTGGTAATGGCAATTGCATGTTTACGTGTAGCAAGTGTTTCCGAATAACGTTGCAATTCAACTAGAAGTGTCTCATACTGATACTTCATCTCTCTATAGTTAGCTGCATCGATCATCAAAAGCAGTGTTTTGGTTCTTTCGATATGTTTCAAGAACTCTAAACCTAAACCCCGACCATCACTGGCTCCTTCAATAATACCAGGGATATCTGCCATCATAAAAGAATCATAGTCACCCAAATGTACCACACCAAGCTTCGGTGTTAGTGTTGTAAACTCATAGTTTGCTACTTGTGGTCTTGCATTTGAAAGTGTAGAGATAAGTGTAGACTTCCCTACATTTGGATATCCGACCAAACCTACATCTGCGATGAGTTTCATTTCAAGTCTCACATGTTTAGTAATCCCTGGAAGTCCAGGTTGTGCATAGGTTGGTCTTTGGTTACTTGAACTCTTAAAGTGCATATTTCCTAAACCACCTTTCCCCCCTTCAATAAAGAGAACAACTTCTCCTTCATTTACAAGGTCAAGAAGCTCTTCACCTGTCTCCATATCTACAACTGTAGTACCTGGAGGTACAGTAATAATAGTGTCATGTCCTTTACGTCCATAACACTTACGACCTTCTCCAGGACGTCCATTTTCTGCTTTAATATGGTTACGACCACGAAGTCCGGAGAGTGTATCTGTATTATTATCTACTTTGAAAAATACAGAACCCCCGCGTCCGCCATCACCACCATCTGGGCCACCTTTAGAGACAAACTTTTCTGTCCAAAAAGAGATGGCACCCGCACCACCTTTACCAGAACTAATTGTTAGTTCTACACTATCTACAAACATTTATAACCTTTAATCTTATGAAAAAACTACTGTATATACCCTACGTATATGACTATAGTATATGAATTACGAAATTATACCTAAATTAGGGGAATAATCGCTATAATTTTTATATTTGATCTAAAAGGCGGATATATGTTTCATCGAAAATCTATATCATTATTTGTAATTGGTAGTACATTATTCTATTTAACCGGCTGCAGCCCTAAAAAAGAACCTGCACCACAAAGTGGATATTATCATAGCGGCATCTATTTTGGTAAAAACTTTTCTGCAAATTATCAGCAAGGAATTGCAGATGGATGTAGCACATCTAAAGGTGTGTATACAAAATCACATACACTCTTTAACAATGATCAAAATTATAATAATGGATGGTTTTTAGGTCGTAACAGATGTAAGCATCTATTGGTTATAGAGGATGAAAAAAAAGAGGAGAATTAATCTGATCTAAATCAGATAAGTAAGTCCGAACTTGTCGGACTTACATTAGGGATTATGCAGGTACTACTGAAACTTTTTTTTGAGTAGCAGATTTATTATCAAACTTCACTACACCTTCTACAAGTGCAAATAGTGTATGGTCTTTACCCATTCCTACACCATTACCTGGATGAACTTTAGTTCCTCTTTGTCTGATGATAATGTTACCGGGAATAACTGCTTCACCACCAAATTTTTTAACGCCTAAACGACGTCCAGCTGAATCACGGTTATTTTGAGTGGACCCTTGTCCTTTCTTGTGTGCCATCTGAGCTCCTTATGCTATTTTAGTAATTCTAACTCTTGTAAAGTCTCTTCTGAAACCTCTTTTAAGTTTTGAATCTTTTCTTCTTCTTTTCTTGTAGATGATAACTTTTTTATCTCTACCTTCATTGATCACTTCACCTTTAACTACAGCACCCTCTACGAAAGGAGCTCCTACAGTTAATTCACCGTTGTCAAGCGCTAGAACTTCTTTAAATTCTACCGCTGCTTTTGGCTCAAGATTCATGTTGTCAAAACAGATGATATCACCCTCTTGAACTTTAAATTGTTGGCCACTTGCTTTAATGATTGCGTACATTGCAAACCCTTTATATCTATTGTTTTTTAAAAAGTTCGTGATTATACCCAAAGTTGTTTTAATATTTTTTTAAACTAAACCATTTTCCTCAAGTATTCTCTGCTTTTGTCTCTAATAATTATAATCTACCCCGGAAAGTGCGATACAATCTATCTCAACCAGTGCATTTTTTGGAAGTGTCTTCACTGCCACTGTACTTCGCACTGGCTTATGTGTACCGAAGTAATGTGCATAAATAGCATTGACTTTTTCAAAGTCATTCATATCTGCCAAAAATATAGTTGTTTTGATCACATCATTAAAGTGTGCTCCTGCCGCTTCAAGTACATAAAAAAGGTTTTTCATAACTTGGTGTGTTTGGTTTTCTACATCATCTGCAGCCATAACGCCTTCTGGTGTAAGTGCTATCTGTCCTGATGTATAGATAAATCCATTTGCCTCAACTGCCTGTGAGTATGGTCCTATTGCTGCGGGTGCTTCTTCTGTTGAAATAAATTTCATTTACTTTTCTCCTTAATTTTTTTCATAAAATACATACGATGTTGAGTAGTCAGAAAATTCAAAATAAACTTTCATCTCTCCCTCATCTTGTTTACCGTTAAAGTTTAGATCATCATATCCATACCCATAACGGTAAGGTCTCATCTTGCCGTCATTGCTTCCATACGCTGTTGAAAGTTTATCTATCTTGATAAACTTATGTACCAGTTTATCACCTGCATAGATATCAAGTACACCATTTGTGCCTGTCCAATTTTGAAGTGAACGGCTCAAGCTGTTCTGTGTCTCTTGTGTACATCCCGTTACAAACAAGATCATTGCTGATAAAAGTAATGTTTTTAATTTCATGTCGATCCTTTATCTTCGATCATATTTTAGCACTATTTATTTTAGGTTTAGACCTTTGGCATGCCAAATTTTTGTGTAATTAACTCACCTTCATCATTAAAATAAAGATAATAGAGTTTATCTTTTGTCACGGAAAGCCCTGCAAGATATCGCAATGCAAGGTTTGCTTGAAGTGAACCAATATGCATCACTATCGGTGCAGTAATACCTCCCGGTTTATGATCAGAGATATTGAAGACTTTAAAGTTTGCTTCGTCAAAAAAACAAACCTGCCCGTTAAACTCTTCTACACTTGCATAGATCCAAGGTGTATTTGTCTCTTTGGCATGTTTGTCTATCTCTCCTCTTACAGGGAGATTATCTGTAGCATCAAGTATAAGATCATAGCTATTTCCCATACCTTTGAATGCATCAAAATCCATATCAAAAGCAAGTGCTTTGACAAAAGGATTTTTAGACTCAATAAGCGAAGCTACAGCTTTGGCTTTATTTTTCCCTTCATCTTCAAGCGTAAAGGCTATTTGCCTATGTATATTATGATTTGAGACTGTATCAAAATCTACCATATGTATTTCGCCGATACCTGAAGTACCTAAAGCCATCGCCAAAGTACAACCCAAACCACCAGAACCAATAATAGCTATCTTCTTATTTTGAAGTGATTTTTGTGTACTCTCACCCCATAACTGTATCTGTCTGTTAAAATATTGTTCTGGTGTCATATCAAATCCTTTTTATAAATTCTCATATAATTAAAATTATGCCTTTAGTAAGAAAAATTATTCACTTCTTAACTGTAACTCTTTTTCAAATGCCCATGCTTTACGATGTTCCAACACTTCCCTTTTATCTATGACCTCAACGAGCATGGATTCTTTATCTTCAAGCATCATATCTACTTCACCTTCTGGTGAAACCAGCATCGTGTCACCATAAAACTTCCATTTGACTTCATTGTCACTGTATTCACCTAAACGGTTTGCTCTAAGTATATAACACCCATGTAAAAAGGCTTTTGTTTTTATAATTTCTCTCCAACGGTTATGAGACCCAAATGTTGAAGCGGTAGGAAGAAGTACAAGGTCGATCTTTTTTTCAGTGACTCTTTGCCAGAAATAGTCAAAATGAAGTTCAAATCCAGCCATCACCATCACCTTAAATCCTTTGATGTTAAATGTCATAGGATCTTTCAATGGTTTAATAGGATTGGCAAAGAACTTCTTTTCATTCCAGTGTGGATAAGGAAGAAGAATCTGCTGTTCATAATACCTTATAGTCTTAGGAGTGATCTTCACAATAGTTTTATGATAACCATCTTTTTTAGTAATGATAATAGGTGCTACAAAAACAATGTCATATTTTTCGGCAAGGTTTTTAAGAAGTTCTGTATGTTTCCGCGTCTGCTCTTTAACCATATTTGGTGACATCGTAGCAAACTCTTTAAAAAAGTGATTGAGTATGTACTCACCAAGAAGCATCACATCTGCATCTCTTTGCTTGGCTTGCTTCAAATAAAACTCAAGCCTGGTAGCATTCATACCCAAAGTTGGGAGTTGGAGCGCAGCTACAACAAGTTGTGCCATTATAGAGTATCTCCTGTATTTTGGCTGGTTTGCTCTATGACTGTGATTTTCGTTTTGGCTTCTTCTATAAGTGTTTGTGCCTCTTTGATATTTTTCAAACCCTCTTCATACAGCTTTACAGATTCTTCAAGTGTGATCTCAGGATTCATAAGTTTTTCAAGTAACTCTTTTGAATGTTCTAGTTTTTCTTCAAATGTTTCATTTTTCATTGTAATACATCCTTGATATGGTCTTCAAATTTATCTAACTCTACTAAAAATGCATCATGTCCATAATTACTCTGAACTTCCAGATACGTATACGTTTGTCCATTGCGTTTCATCATCTTAGCGATATGTTCCATCTCTGAAGGGAAAAATAGATAATCAGATGAAAAACTGATCAAATGCACATTTGCTTTTATACGTGAGATGGCATCATGCAAAGAGTCATATCCACGACTTAAATTAAAGGTATTGATCGCTTTAACTATATATAGATAAGAAAGCGGATCAAATATACGTGAAAAGTTATTGGTATTGTACTCCATATATCTTTCAACTTCATAACGTCCGAAAAGTTCAAAAAGTCCATCATTATTCACATAGTTACGTCCAAACTTATTATCCATAGAGTCTGGTGACAGGTAAGAGATGTGTCCTGCGATACGCCCTATAGCTAGTCCATCCAATCCCTCTTCCTGAAAGGCACCTTTTTCATAGTTTCCATGTTTAAATCGAGGATCTCTACGTATCGCTTCTACAGCCACTTTATTAAATGCGATGGTCCAGGGTCTTGTAGCGTACGTAGCAGCAAGTGAAATGATATCATCTGAAAAGTTCGGGTAATCTACCGCGAATTGAAGTGCCTGCATACCACCCATAGAGCCACCCACTATAGCACGTACATGGTAGATACCCATCTGAGAAAGAAGATGCATCTGTGCACGTACTATATCTTTAATGGTCACTACAGGAAATCGAAGTCTATAAGGATCTTCACTAGGGTAGTTATTACTCATTGGTCCTGTTGACCCAAAACATGAACCTATCACATTGGTACAGATAACAAAATATTTTCTGGTATCGATAGCTTTACCGTCACCGATCAATCCATCCCACCAGCCAGCTTTTTGCTCACCTTCATAGGTCCCAGCTGCATGATGGGAACCACTAAGGGCATGACAGACTAAAATAACATTGGACTTATCTTCGTTTAACTCTCCATATGTCTCATAAGCGATCTCATATGGTTCTAAGATACGCCCACTCTCTAGGTAGAGAGGAGAGCTAAACTGTGCTGTTTTAGTTGTGATTTCCATAGACTGCTTTTTTATTTATAGGACATTTTTGAGCTAAGCCAAAAAACTACGTCGTCACTATGACACCCAAAGGTATACACTAGCGATAACCTCAGCTCTTGGCTGATGCGACGGGGTCACATACAAGCACAATGCCCATTAATTATATTATTTGCTGTATTTTATCTAATTTGGGCTTTTATTCTATATATTAACCTAGGGCTTTTGCTAAATCATCAATAAGGTCTTGTGTATCCTCAAGACCCACGCTCAATCTTATGAGTCCACCAGGAACACCTGCCTCTTCAAGCTCTTTAGCTGAGAGTTGTTGGTGTGTTGTACTTGCAGGATGTGTGATGATAGACTTACTATCACCAATGTTTACAACCACCGCAAAGATATCTGTAGCATCCGCGATACTCTGTGCCAACTCTTTACTCTCTACTTCAAATGAAAGAAGACCACTAGCCATCCCCTCTTTAAAGTACTTTTGAACAAGTGGGTTTTGAGCACTTGACTTTAGTCCAGGGTAATTTACCCTTTTTACCTTTGGATGTGCCTCCAGAAATTCTGCAATGGCAAGGGCAGAAGTTGAGTGCTGTTTCATACGAAGTGGGAGTGTCTCAAGTCCTTGTATATGCAGCCATGAGTTGAATGGACTAGGAGCACCTCCAAGGTCACGTAAAAGTGCAAGACGTACTCTAAGTGTAAAGATAGGTAGTGGTACATCACTATAAACAAGTCCATGATAACTTGCATCAGGCGTATTGAAATGGTCATATCGTGCATTACCTTTGATCTTCTCTACCAAATTCTCACGCTCCACGATCACACCACCAAGTGCTAGCCCTTGCCCTGTCGTGTACTTACTGGTACTATGTACACTCAAATCCACACCATGTGCTAATGGTTTACAAAGTATTGGAGTTGCTACAGTGTTGTCTACACAAGTAATAACGTTATGTTTATCTGCTATCTCTACAATTGCACCGATGTCTGCAACATCTATACTAGGATTTGTAATACTCTCAAAAATGATGATTTTAGTTTTATCATCAATCAATGCTTCAAGTTCACTAGGATTTCGCACATCAAAGTAACGCGTCTCTATACCAAAACGCTTAATAGTATGCCCAGTCAGTGTAGTTGTTCCTCCATACACCTGTTTTGCCACAACTACATTGTCTCCTGCTTCGGCTACGTTTGCAATAGCATAAAAGATAGCTGCCATACCAGATGCTGTACCTATGGCTGCTATACCACCCTCAAGCGCAGCGAAACGCTTTTCAAACACATCTGTAGTCGGGTTCATCAATCTTGAATAGATATTTCCAAGCTCTTTAAGTGCAAAGAGGTTCGCTGCATGTTCTGTGTCTCTAAACTCATATGCTGTACTCATATAGATAGGTACTGCCATAGTCCCTTGTGCATCTTTCTCATATCCTGCATGGACGGCTAGTGTTTGTTCGTGCATTACAATTCCTTATTTCATTATATAGGTAAATTATAGCTTGTGCTTGCTTGAAGAGAAGATTAATTGGAAGAAAAGATATCGTATTTATATACTAAAGGAATCCCCGTATCACATACGGGGATAACGAAAAGAATGATTAAGAAGAATAGTTTGGAGATTCTTTTGTGATCGTCACATCATGTACATGACTCTCTCTAAGTCCAGCAGAAGTAATTTCAACAAATTCTGCTTTTTCCCAGAATACTTTGATCGACTCTGAACCACAGTATCCCATAGATGAACGGAGTCCACCTACCATTTGATGCACAACATCTGCGATACGTCCTCTGTAGGGAACACGTCCTTCGATTCCCTCTGGTACAAGTTTATCTGCTGCTGTACCTTCCTGGAAGTAACGGTCTGTACTTCCTTTGGTCATCGCACCGATACTTCCCATACCTCTGTACTCTTTAAATTGTCTTCCGTTAAAGAGGATCATATCACCCGGTGCTTCGTATGTTCCTGCAAGTGCAGAACCTAACATCACTGAACTCGCACCTACAGCTAAGGCTTTTGCTAAATCGCCAGAGTATTTGATACCACCATCAGCTACCACAGGTACACCGGCTTTGTTTGCCACTTCTGCCACTTCGTCGATAGCAGAGATCTGAGGTACACCCACACCTGCAACGACACGTGTCGTACAGATTGACCCAGGTCCAATACCTACTTTCACTGCGTCAGCACCTGCATCTATAAGATCTTGTGCTGCTGCTGCTGTTGCAATATTTCCTGCAATCACATCGACATCAAGTGTTTTTTTGATGAGTTTAAGTGTATCGATGATACCTTGCGAATGCCCGTGTGCCGAGTCAAGTACGATCACATCCACACCTGCTTCTACCAGTGCAGTAGCCCGATCAAGCTGACCTACACCGATTGCTGCACCTACTCTTAAACGTCCATGCTCATCTTTATTTGCATTAGGGAATCTTTCTTTTTTCTCAATATCTTTTATAGTAACAAGCCCCTGAAGTACACCATTATCATCTACGATAGGCAGTTTTTCTATCTTATGTGCCTGAAGCACTTTTGCTGCTTCTTCAAGCGTGATACCTACTTTTGCCGTCACTAAAGGTGCTTTTGTCATCACATCAGCGATACTTAAATTCATATCAGTGATAAAACGCATATCACGGTTTGTGATAATACCTACAAGTTTCAAATCCTCATCGACAACAGGTACACCAGAGATCTTATATTCACCCATCAAAGCATCTGCATCTGCCACTGTTTTATCTGGACCTATGAAAATAGGATCAATAATAATACCACTCTCAGATTTTTTTACTTTAGTGATCTGCTTAGCCTGTGTTGCGATATCCATATTTTTATGAATGATCCCTATACCGCCTAAGTGTGCCATAGCAATGGCTGCTTTGTACTCAGTTACCGTATCCATCGCTGCTGATACGATAGGTGTATTCAATGTTACACGCTTGGTCAAGTTACTTTTTAAACAAACTTCTTTAGGAAGCACAACTGAATGTTGTGGTACTAGTAATACATCTTCAAATGTTAATGCTCTTTTTTTAATTCTCATATTATTTCCTTCGTTTATTTAATATAGTTTACAGCTTTTTCCATGCTTGCAGCACCGTCAAAAAGTGTTTTTTCGTTAAATGCTTTAGCAATGAGTTGTAATCCTATAGGCATTCCCTCATCATTTTTAGCAACTGGCAGTGAAATCGCAGGAAGTCCTGCAAGATTAATGGCTATCGTATACATATCACTCTTGTACATTTCAAGTGGATCCTCAGACGCACCTAACTTAGGTGCAACAGATGGGGCAACAGGTGAAAGTATAAGGTCTGCCTCTTCAAAAATAGCATTAAACTCATCTCTGATAAGGTGTCTTACTTTTTGTGCTTTGACATAGTATGCATCATAATATCCTGATGAAAGTACAAAATTACCAAGTAAGATACGTCTTTTTACCTCTTCTCCAAATCCTTCAGATCGCGTATGATAGAAAAGTTCTTCCGTATTTTTAGACTCAGCTCTTGTTCCATAACGTACCCCATCAAAACGTGCAAGGTTGGTTGCCGCTTCTGCCGTAGCCAAAATATAATAGGTCGCGATATCATACTTTGTATTTTGCATATTTTTATGTACGATCGTATGTCCAGCTTCTTCGAGTGCCTTTACTGTTTGGGCATAGGCTTTTTGTGTATCTTCATCTGCTTCAGAGATGTAGTTGTCTATCACCGCAATCGTCAGTTTTACATCTGGATTGATGTTATTGGCGATATCTTCTATCTCAAAATCTGCTGAAGTCGAGTCTTTTTCATCATGCCCTTTAATCGCATCATACAAAATAGCTGCATCTTCAACATTCTGCGCGATAGGACCGATCTGGTCAAGAGAAGAAGCATAGGCCGCCAGACCAAACCGGCTGACTCTTCCATAGGTAGGTTTCATTCCTACTACACCACAGTACGCTGCAGGCTGTCTGATAGATCCACCTGTATCTGAACCCAGTGCAGCGATAGCAATACCTCCGGCAACAGCTGCAGCTGATCCACCTGAAGATCCACCAGGTACTCTATCTGTACCATGGGGGTTCTTGGTAGGTCCATAAAAAGAGCTCTCAGTGGTTGAACCCATTGCGAACTCATCCATATTGGCTCTACCAAATGCCATCATCCCTTTAGATTTAAGATTAGTGATAGCCGTAGCTTCATAAGGTGCAATGTATCCCTGAAGAATTTTAGAACCAGAAGTCACAGTCCAGTCTTTCACTTGAATGTTATCTTTAATAAGGATCGGTACACCCTCACCTGAACTTTCAAACCCTACATAGGCATTAAGTCCACTCTCTTTGGCTTTGACTTCAAGTTGGGCTCTTATCTCTTCTAATTCTTCATTAGATTTTGTTAAGGCTTCTTTTAGTGTTATCACGACTTGCTTCCTTTTCTCTTATAATATTCTACTACTGCCAAACCTATACCCACCAATCCAAAGATAAAAATGATCGAACCAATGATCACTTCCATTTGTATGGGTTGAGACATATCAAACATTAGGCAACATCTCCATTACCAACAACATTGGCACATCTCTCACAGGCACACTCATCACTGCTACTTGTAAATCTCCAACATCTTGGACATTTTGAAGCAGTAGCTTTATGTACAGTATAGCTTGCGCCATCCACTTCAAAAGAAGCGACTTGTTCACCCTCACTGCTTGATTTCATAGCTGAAACCACAAACCAGTCTTCAAGGTCTTTACTCTCCTTAATGTCAAATACGCTCATATCCCCTGCGATCTCAACTTCAAGTGTAGACTTCATCAGTTTTTCTTTTTTGAGTTTGTCTACTGCTTCAGAGAATTTCACTCTTGCTTCCAAAAGAACCTTATCATCAAAACTTGCTTCAACTGCTGGTACTTCAACATACACAAGGTCGAATACATTTTCCATGTCACCTTTAAAAAGTGCCGGTGCATACTCTAGGATCTCATCTGCTGTATATGTCAATACCGGAGCTACGAGTCCCAACATCGCTTTGGCAATATGTGCCATTGCAGACTGTGTTGCTCTTCTGACAGGATCATTTTTATCTTCACAATAGAGTCTGTCTTTGGTGATATCCATATAGATACCTGAAAGCTCATTGGTGATGAAGTGGTTCAGTGTTGCAAATCCTCTAAGGAAATCATAGGCATCAAATGAGCTTTTTACTGATGTAAATACCTCTGCTGCCTTCGTAAGTATCCATCTGTCTAATTCACCATAAGCATCATTGCTAACATACGTTTCAAGATCATCCACGTTCGCCAGTAGAAATCTAAATGTATTTCTTATCTTTCTATATTGTTCAGCCGTCTGTTTCAAAATACCGTCAGAGATCTTCAAGTCTGACTGATAATCAGAAAGTGCTACCCACAGTCTGAGAATTTCTGAACCATATTCTTTGATGACTTTGTCCGGAGCAACGACGTTACCTTTTGACTTAGACATCTTCTCACCCTTCTCATCCACAGTAAAGCCATGAGTGATCAGTGTCTTATAGGGTGAAACTTCATTCACAGCTGCTGAAAGTAATAACGAAGACTGGAACCAGCCTCTATGCTGGTCACTTCCTTCAATGTAAAGAGATGCCGGATACTCACCCGCATCATAATTACCGCTTTTGATCACCGAATTCCAAGTCGAACCAGAATCAAACCATACATCCAGAATATCATCGATCTTTTCAAAGTCATCAGGATTATAGCCCGAGTTCTCAGGAAGAAGCTCAGCAATACTCATAGAATACCAGGCATCTGCACCCTGTGCATCAAAAAGAGTAGCTATATGTTCTAATACATTTTCATCTAAGATCACTTCTTTGGTACTTTTATTTCTAAAGAAGGCAATAGGCACACCCCAAGAACGCTGACGGGAAATACACCAGTCTGGTCTTCCCTCTATCATCGGCTTGAGACGGTTTTTAGATGACTTAGGATAAAAGTCAACACCCTCAATAGCATTGAGTGCAGTATTTCTTAATGTATCTTCTGCACCCTGGGCTGTGTCATCTATGGAGATGAACCATTGGTTCGTTGCTCTATAGATCAGCGGCTTTTTTGTTCTCCAACAGTGTGGATAGGAGTGAACGAATTTACTCTCTTTTAACAATGCATCACCCAGGATCTCTAAGATAGGCTCATTGGCTTTAAAGATATGCATCCCTACAAACTCGTCTGGATTAGGAAGAAGATTTAAGCCTTTGACACTCTCATCATAACAACCACGTTCATCTACAGGCATCACCACTTCAAGACCATACTTAAGTCCTACTTTGTAGTCATCTTCACCATGTCCAGGAGCCGTATGTACACATCCTGTACCCCCATCCATGAGTACATGGTCACCAAGAACCACTGTAGAGGTACGCCCGTTTACAGGGTTAATGGCCAAAAGGTTTTCCATCTCCCTTGCAGCGATCTTTCTACTTGCATGTCCTGAGACCACACCCTCTTCTATCATTGCATCGTATCGTGCTTCTGCTACGATATGTCCATCATCAGTCAGTACATACATCTCATCAGGGTTTAAAGAGATTCCTGTATTTGCCGGTAGTGTCCAAGGTGTTGTTGTCCAGATCACAAGACCTGCTTTACCTTCTACCCCTAGCTTCTCTTTGGCTGCATCACTGAGTTCAAAGTGTACATAGATAGAATAATCTTCTTTATCTTCATACTCCACTTCTGCATCAGCAAGTGCTGTTCTTGCAGCCCATGACCAGAAAATAGGTTTATGTCTTTCAACTAAAAGACCTTTTTGTGCTACTTCACAAAGTGTTCTATAGATGTTTGCTTCAAATTTAAAATCCATCGTTACATAAGGGTTTTCCCAATCTGCAATGACACCTAAAGCTTTAAATCCATCTCTTTGGATGTCTACAAACTTCGCAGCATGTGCACGACAAAGTTCTCTAAACTTCTCTGTAGGCATCGCTTCTTTCTTACTTTTACCTAGTTTCTCTTCAACTTTCTGCTCGATAGGCAAACCATGACAATCCCAGCCTGGAGTCATACGCACCGCTTTGCCTTGGAAATAGTTATATTTTAAAATGATGTCTTTGAGTATTTTGTTCAGTGCATGTCCAATGTGAATGTCACCGTTGGCATACGGAGGTCCATCATGAAGTGTAAACATTTCAGCGCCCGCGCGTTTTGTTTTCATCTGTTCATAAATATCGGCATCAAACCATGCATTGTATTTTTTAGGTTCATTGTTTGGAAGATTTCCACGCATTGGAAAATCAGTTTTTGGGAGAAGGAGTGTGTCTTTAAAATCCATGTTTGATAATACCTTAGTCTTATATTATCCCGTGATTTTATCTAAAAGAGCATTAGAAGCTACTTTCGGTACAATTATCTTATGAAAAATATCCAAGAACTAGTAGAAAAAATCATTCAAAAATTGACAAAAGAAGGACAAACGATCTCTTTTGCAGAAAGTTGTACAGGTGGTCGTATCGTTTCAGCATTCACTTCTATATCTGGTGCTTCAGAGGTCCTCCATGGCTCATGTGTCACCTACTCGAACGATATCAAACATCTTTGGTTGGGAGTCAGCAACGAAGTACTCGAAACACAAGGTGCCGTGAGTCGAGCCTGTGTCTCACAAATGCTAGAAGGTATACAAAAGATGGCAGGTTCTGACTATGCCATAGCCGTTTCAGGGATAGCAGGACCCACCGGTGGTACAGAATTCAAACCTGTAGGAACCGTATATATAGGGTTGCAAACACCTTTTTCCAAAGAGGTGTTTCATTGTAACTTTAAGGGTCCAAGAGAAGCAGTTCAAGAACAATCTACTGTATTTGCTATCGAGAAATTAGCTGAAGTGTTGGAAATTTAAAAACATTTCCCAAAATTCTCTTGACAATCAAAGGTTTCTGAGCTATAATTCCGTCCACTTATTCAAGTAATGAGTGCAAAAAATGTGTGACCTTTTAGCTCAGTTGGTAGAGCAACTCCCTTTTAAGGAGTGGGCCCATGGTTCGAATCCATGA
>NZ_JBFENQ010000016.1:0-19369 GCF_041551015.1 Sulfurovum sp.
ATTAACAAAGCTAAAGGCATAGAGTATGATATGCCTGTACTGATGAATATCTTTGCCAATAAAGAATTGACTGAAAAGATCTTTGGTAAACATCCTGATGATGTTGCAGAGGGTATAGATGAACTTCTTAAGCTTAAACCGCCCAAAGGATTGAAAGCAAAGCTGGCAATGGTCCCTAAGCTTTTCTCACTTAAAAATGTTTTTCCAAAACGTTTAAATTTTAGAGGTGAATGTCAAGAAGTGATCATCCCTAAAGAGGAGGTTGACCTAGACATCTTACCGATCCTTAAAACTTGGGAAGAGGATGGTGGAGCATTTATCACGATGGGACAGGTTTATACAAGAAGTCTTGATGGGGAGATGCAAAACCTTGGAATGTACAGACTTCAGCAGTATGATAAAAACAGATTGGGGATGCATTGGCAGATACACAAAGATGCTTCCCACTTTTTTGATCAGTACCAAAAAGCAGGAAAGAAGATGCCTGTAACAGTAGCCATAGGTGGTGACCCTCTGTATATTTGGTGTGGACAGGCTCCGATGCCTCATGGCATGTTTGAAATGTTACTCTATGGTTTTGTGCGTAATAAAAATGCACAGCTGGTAAAGTCCATTACCAATGATATTTATATCCCACGTGATGTAGATGTGGTGATAGAGGGGTTTGTAGACCCTGAATTGACAGAAATAGAAGGGCCTTTTGGTGACCATACGGGTTATTATACATTGAAAGAGCCTTTTCCTGTGATGGATGTAGAGACAATTACGATGAAAAAACATCCGGTATTTCAAGCTACTGTGGTAGGAAAGCCACCGTTGGAAGACAAGTATATGGGCTGGGCAACAGAACGTATCTTCTTACCGATGCTTAAACCTATGGCACCAGATCTCATAGACTATAATATGCCTGAAAATGGTGTGTTCCATAATCTTATATTGGCAAAGATGAAAACACTCTATAAAGGGCATGCACAGCAGTTTATGCATGCTTTTTGGGGTGTAGGACAGATGAGCTTTGTAAAACATGCATTTTTTGTAGGAGAAGATGCACCTGAACTTGAAGAGAGTCAAGCATTAGCAACATATATACTGAATCGTCTTGATAAGGATAAGATACTTATCACGCAAGGTATAGTAGATCATCTTGATCACTCTTCATCTGAACAGTTTGTAGGTGGAAAATTAGGTGTGGATGCAACAGGAGAGGAAGTAGAAGAGGGTGTAGAAGCGTTACTTTCAGATGAAAAGCTGCTTGAAATGATGCAGGAGATAAGCTCTAGGGTTGTCGGGCTTAAACAGTATATGACAGAAACCAAAACACCTGTCTGTGTGATTAGTGTGGATAAGAAAAAGTCTCAGCTAAAACTCATTAAAAAACTCAAAGTTTTAAAAAAACATATCAAACTGCTTGTCATAGTAGATAATGTAAACAATGATCTGAATGATGCCTATATGCTCATCTGGCGTGTGGTAAACAACATTGATGCACTTAGAGATGTGATACTTGAACCATTTATAGCAATTGATGGAACCAATAAAAGTGAAGTGGATGGATATGAAAGAGAGTGGCCTGGAGATACTTTCTGTACTAAAGAGGTACTTGATATGCTTCAAGAAAAAGGACTTATTGATATCGATGAAGCGTTTATTAAAAAGTTTGGGTTGCTTCCTTTTTAATTTAACTTTCTTTTAAAGATAATATGATAATATTTCCTTGTTAATAAAAATTATCTTTAAGGAAACAACATGTTAGTAACTAAAAAAGCTCCAGATTTCACAGCAACGGCTGTACTTGCAAACGGTCAAATTGTAGACGGTTTCAACCTAATGGAAAACCTAGGTGAAAAGGGTGCAGTACTTTTCTTCTATCCACTTGACTTTACATTTGTATGTCCATCTGAAATCATTGCATTTTCACACAGAGCTGCAGAGTTTAGAGAAAGAGGCGTAAATATTATTGGTGTATCTGTAGACAGTCAATTCTCACATTTTGCATGGAGAGAAACACCAGTAGCAGAGGGTGGTATCGGTAGAGTAGATTTTCCACTTGTTGCTGACCTTAACAAACAAATTGCTAGAGACTATGATGTTCTTCTTGACGAAGCTGTAGCGCTTAGAGGTTCATTCCTTATTGATGCTGACGGTACAGTAAGACACGCCGTGATCAATGACCTTCCACTTGGTAGAAACATTGATGAAATGATCAGAATGGTAGATACAATGTTATTTACTAATGAGCATGGTGAAGTTTGTCCTGCTGGTTGGGTTAAAGGTGACGAAGGTATGAAAGCTGACACTGCAGGTGTTGCTGAATATCTTGCTAAACACGCTGAAGAACTATAAGCTTCACTGTGTTTATTCCCACGTTTTTCGTGGGAATGAATATATAAGTTTATAGTGATAAATTGATATATTCATTGAAAGGATAACGATGATAGATTATGCATTATTACTCAAAGAGAGTGGACTAAAAGCTACATTTCAACGTATGAATATTTTGGAAAATATAGGAGTTTATGGACATATGTCTATAGATGCTATCTATGCAGAAGTCATTAAAACACATCCATCACTTTCGCTTGCAACAGTCTATAAAAATATCATTTTGATGGTAGAGAAGGGTGTACTTGTAGAAGTACCTATCACAGGTAAAAAGTCAAAATATGAACTTCTTAAAGAAGATCATATCCATTTGGTTTGTACAGAATGTGGAGAGGTGGAAGACAAACCACAACATTCTGCTGCAGATGCACTATTTACTTCTATGACAGAACAAGAGAACTTTACGTTAAATAAGCAGCAGATCAATCTATATGGTGTGTGTATACACTGTCAAGAGGCAGTTGCTTAATATGGTATAGGTTTGGCTTTGATCAAACCTATAACAGTTTATTTAAATAGTGCCGATCCAACTCTCACTAAATTAGATCCACATTTTATAGCCAATTCATAATCATTGCTCATACCCATAGAACAGATAGTAGCACCACTTTTCTCTAGTCTTTCATAGATCTTGTGTGTGGTTTCAAAACTCTGTTGGATGAGTTTAATCTCTTCACTGTGTGCACCAATGGTCATGACGCCTTTGAGGTTTATCTGAGGACATGTTTCTTTTATCGTTTGATAAATATCCACCGCTTCTTCACTGCTTACTCCCGATTTACTTTCTTCATTGGCTGAATTGATCTGAAGCAGACAGTTCATTTTTGCCTCTTTTACCAAGAGTTTTTTGTTGAGTTCATTTGCCAACTCTATACTGTCAAGTGACTGCATAAGAGTAGGGCGTAGATCAATGAGATTATTGATCTTGTTTTTTTGGAGTGTACCTATCATATGCCATTCAAGTGGAAGTGTTTCAAGTGCTTCCATACGTTCTTTAAGCTGTTGTACCTGGTTTTCGCCAAAAGCTCTTTGTCCTAATTCATAGAGTGTGGAGATGTTTTCTAGTTCAGTATACTTAGCCACTGTTACAAGTTTTACAATATGGTGTTCACTCACTGCGATACGTGCTTGTTCTATGTTCCAGATCACTTCATCCAGATTTGCTCTTAAGTGTTCTTTGTCTAATATCATACTTTATTATCCTCCCAAAAGTCTATTGATATCATTATACAGTCCTAACATCATAAGAGAGATTAGTATGGCCCAACCTATAAAAGTGATGTATGTCATAACCTGATCGCTAGCCGTTTTGCCAGTAATCATCTCATAGAGGTTAAACATAATATGTCCACCATCCAGTGCAGGTATAGGAAGCAGATTAAGTACTCCTAAGTTCACTGAAATGAGAGCAGTAAAAAAGAAAAGAGCCAATATACCGGCTGAGCTTGCTTCAGCAGTAACATCTACAATGGTGATGATACCTCCCAGTTTATCTGTACCTACTACACCAGTGATCAGTTTTTCTACACTCTGCACTATGAGAAAAGAGGCTTTTTTAGTCTCATCCCATGCATATTCAAGTCCATCTATAAATCCGAAGTAGACAGTTGTTTGTTTACCTAGTGGACTGATCCCAATAATACGTCTAGTGATCTTTTCTCCAAAGATATTTGTATCTTCTATGATCTTTGGCGTAAGTTGCAGGGTGATGAGTCGTTGTCCACGCTCGACGACCAGTGTTATGTCATCTTTGGTCCCGTTAATGTTTTTACCTATATTTTCCCAGTAGAGGATATTGTGACCGTTAACCTGGATTATTTTATCTTCTTTGGTCAATCCTGCGTTAAATGCAGGTGTATCTTTTCCCACTTCTCCTACATAAGGTAATAGTTTAGGAACACCGATATTTGCGATGGCAAAATAAAGCAGAAAAGCCAGCAAGAAATTGGCAAAAGGTCCCGCTAATAAAATAATGATACGTTGCCATGGTTTCTTTACATTGTAAGAGTCATCATCATAGGAAATAGCCGTAGGGTCAGTGTCATCCTGCCCTTTCATCTTGACATATCCGCCAAGAGGAATGGCTGAGAGACTCCACTCTGTTTTGCCTATCATTTTAGAGTAAAGTTTTTTACCAAAACCTATACTGAAAACATCCACCTGCACACCAAAAAAACGTGCCGCAGCAAAGTGTCCAAGTTCATGGAAAAAGATAAGTACGGATAAGACTAATAGTGCAACTAAGATGCCCATAAAATTCCTCTGTTCTAATATATTGAATTATATCCAAGTGTTGTGAAAAATTGATATAGATTGAAAATATAATGAAAAATTTTGCTAAAATAAAGCATTAAGGATAAAAAGATGAATGATAATAAAAATAAAGCTGAAGAGATAATCAGAAATGTTGAAGATGAAGCATCTGAAATAATTGATGAGATGATAGAAGAAATTGAAAATGAAGTGTCAGAGAGTGGAGAACTGAATGTAAAAGATGATACTTTAGTAAGTGTTGAAGAAGCAGTAGATGAAGTTGAAAGTGAAGTTTCAGAGAATGTAGAAGAGTCAGTAGATGCTTTTGCTTTACCAACTAAAGCAAAAAAACATACAAAGGCTAAGCTTCTTGTAGAAAAAGCAAAAAAGATAGTTAAAGAAGCAAATAAGCGAACAGAAGCTTGCAAACTTTTACTTGAGACTGATCTAAAAAAGTATCAGGATGCAAAATCAGAACTTAAAGCAGGTGGATTTGATGCATGTATATCTTTAGTAAAGAAATTAGGTTATAAGGCAAAAGGCGATGAGCCATCTGAAGAGACAACGGTGGTCTTTGAGGTTAAAGAAGAAGTAAAGCCTTTAGTGATAAAAGATGTTTCAAGTGGTAAGTTTACAGGGCTTGTCTATGCATTGATCATAGGCTTTATTACGGCAGTCGGATTGGTCTATTTGGCAACAGAAAAGTTGGAAATGACACTGAATGTGACCAAAGTACCTTCAGAAGATATTGTCCAAAGTATTTTAGCTTGGTTTAGTACAACTATTGGTATGCAGGAAGATGTGTATATAGGTACTGGAGTATTTGGTCTTGCAGTACTTTTAGTGATGATTCTTGTCTATATTGCTCGAGTAAGCTTGAAAGCAAACAGTAATCTTCATTTTGCAGTGAAACAGTTTGTAGAAGCAGAACTTTATACAGAGAAAAAAGCCAATTGTAAAGTGGAGATGGACAAAGTCGATGCGCATATCAAAGATGTGATAGATACACTAAAAACATACGAAGTAGTTTTTAACGAACAAAGAGGAAAACTTCAACGTATTCTCTATATTGAAGGTGAAAAAGAGAAGAGTACAGAGTATCATGATAAATCATACTTAGAGATACGTGAAACAAAAGAACTTATCAGTAGGATAAGTGATTTTATGAATATACCTATGTCAGATGAAGGAAAACTTTCTGCTAGAAGTGTACTTTTTTTACAGAGTGCAAAAGATAAGATAGATAAAATGATTGAAAGATATTATTAGCAGGTGATTGATTTTTATTGATCAGAGGAGCCCGTACACTCTCCGAAGAGAGTGGTGTATTCAAACGGGTTTTTAGGAGATTACAAGTTTTGATTAAAACTTGTAGTTTGCGTAAATTTCAACCTGAGAATTGTCGCCAATTAAAACAGTATCAGTATCGGCATAAACAACTCCAGCATCAATCTTATCTGTGATATCATATCCAAGAATTACGTTCAATTCATCAAGGTCATTGTCATAGTCTGCATAAGAAACTTCAGCAGCTACACCCATAACTGTTGTAGAAGCTGCTACTTTGAAAGCATCAATTGATTCTCCAACTGGTACCTGATCAGCTACAGTAGAGTTCCATTGATTCGTGTAAAGACCGTTCCAACCAACATATCCTGTAGTTCCATCTAAGTTATTATATGCTGCACTAAGATCAAATCCTACAACTGACGTTGATGCCATGATACCGTATGCAGTTCCGTCTTCGATACCTACAGTGTCATTTGAAGTGTCTACATATTGAGCTGCAAGTTTGAATGAACCAAAATCATATCCAAGATCTGCGTATACTTGTGTATAATCAGCAACTTCAACATCATAGTACCAAACACTACCGCTAATCGTTTTGTCATCATATGATGCACCTATTGTGTAGTTGTCACCGTCAAGAGTGCTTCCAAATTCACCAGAGTTATTTGCTCTGTGTTTAGTTACATAAGCACCAACAAGTGTTACGTTTTCAATTGAATTATTAACTACAGTCAAAGCTTCAAATGAACCTGGTGCTAACAACCAATCATATCCTTGGATCATTGGTGTTCCAAGTAATTGACGTCCAAGTACCGCTGTTGTATCTCCAAATGTTGCTGTTAGGTTCGCTACATTGAATATAGCACCTGCTTTACCGTCATTTTCAAAGAATGATAATGATGATGTATCATCGTTCATTGTGTTAATGTAACCAAGAGCTGAGAAGTTTGCTGTCAACCAATCATTGAATTTGTGTGAAACGTCGAGTGTTGCACCAAATGCAAGTTGCGAGTCGTCTCCGAACAAACTATTATCATTGATACCATCAAAAGTGATATAGTAACCAGTTAACTTACCAGAAATAGTTGTAGATGCTGCTTCAACAACCGGTGCTTCTACTACTGGTTCTACTGGAGCGATATCTCCTCCTGCAAATGCCGAACTAATAGCTAAAGTTGCTATTAAACTTAATTTTGTAAATTTCATGTTTTTTCCTTGTTTTATATTTGGATAATAAAGTGTAACATGGAAGTTAACAAAAAATAAACGGGAGGGTGATTAAAATTTAATCAATTTACTGGTTAGAAGTATTTTTAAAGAAATCTCTGACATATTCATAGCCAGAGTAGAGGGTGAGAGCAACAGCAATCCATAAAAGAAGTTCAGCACCTGGCCATTGCATCAGTAAAAAGCCAATGGCAATCATCTGTAAGACTGTTTTGACTTTACCCATCCATGAGGCTGCAATGTCAAGACCTTGACTAACTGCAGAGACTCTAAGTCCAGTAATGAACAATTCTCGTGTAATAATGAGGAAAATAGCCCAAGGTGAAGCAGAACCAAGCATCATTAATCCTAGAAATCCTGCTAGTGTAAGCATCTTGTCTGCTAAGGGGTCAAGGATCTTTCCTAGTGTAGTGATCTGATTAAATGTCCGTGCGATGTAACCGTCAAAAAAGTCTGTAGCTGAAGCAACCACAAAGATAAAGGCTGCAAAGTAGTTGAGCCATGATTGGTGAATACCTTGAAAAATAGATGCATCCTGGTTGACCAGGAAAAGAAACATCACAGGAGCAAGAAGAAGACGGATAAATGCTAAGATATTTGGAATGTTAAATATTTGTGAACTTGGCATTGTCTCTTCTTTATAATAATTTATCTAAAAGTCGTTCCACCATCAACTACAAGTGTTTGTCCTGTAATCCATGATGCTTCATCAGTACATAAGAAGTAAACAGAACCAGCAAGGTCTTCAGGCCTTCCCATTCTGTTTACTGCTGAACGTTTAATAGTTTCAGCTTTTACTTCTTCATAGTTTGTAAATGCTTTAAGAGCATCTGTATCGATAGGTCCTCCAGATACAGCATTTACTCTAATGCCCATTTCTCCGAGTTCAACAGCAGCATAACGACTCATAGCTTCAACAGCTGCTTTATTTGTACCGTGACCCGCATAGTTTTCGATGTAGATAAGATTACCAGTTGAAGATAGAGTTACGATAGCACCACCACCTACTTTTTCCATACGTACTGCTGCTTCTTGAGAACCACGTACAAACGCACCTACCGTTGCTGTATAGATATTCGTTAAACCTTTACTTGGTCTAAGTTTCATAAATTTACCATAACCACCTACTACGGGACGACCGTAGATCATAGCGTTAGAGACAAAGAAGTCTACTCTGTCAAAGTCTTGGTCAATCGCTTCAAATAGAGGTTTAAACTCATCAAGTTCTAAAATATTGAGTGGATATGCTTTCGCTTTGATACCATATTTACTTTCTAGTTCTGCTGCAATTACATCAGCAGACTCTTTATTGGAATTATAGGTAAATGCAATATTTACACCATTCTTAGCAAATTTCTCTGCTACGGCTTTACCGATACCTTTGGTTGCACCTGTGATAACAAGTGTTTTGCCTTTCATATCTGACATATTACGCTCCTACTATTTTATATTTTTTTATGACTGCTTCAATATTCTTCATATTTTCAGCACTTGGTGGTACTAACGGTAATCTGTATTCCAGAGTATCGATTAGACCGGCTATATACATAGCCGCTTTGATAGGAATCGGATTACTTTCACAGAAAAGCACTTTGTTAATTTCAAAAAGTTCATCATTAATGGCTTTAGCGTTGACAAAATCACCTTTTAGCGCTGCATGAGCAAGCTCTGCTTTCATATCTGGCAAGAGGTTTGAAGTTACAGAAGTGATCCCTTTACCTCCACTTGCCAAGATAGGAAAATCAATAACATCATCACCAGAGAATACATACAGATCAGGTATTTTAGCTAAAAGCTCAACAGTTCTCTCTATAGAGCCTGTCGCTTCTTTGATACCCATAATGTTCTCTACATCATCAAAGAGCCTTTTTACTGTATCTGGAAGTATGTCAACACCTGTACGTCCTGGTACATTGTAAAGCATAAAAGGTACTTTTACTGCAGAAGCAATGGCTTTGTAGTGTTGATAAAGTCCTTCCTGACTTGGTTTGTTGTAGTAAGGACTTACAGAGAAGATAGCATCTACTCCACACGCTTCAGCATGTTTAGCAATGTCTATAGCTTCATGTGTGGCATTGCTTCCTGCTCCTGCAAGGACTTTAGTCTCCGTACCTTTACAGACTTCAACAGCTATCTCAATACATCTTTTATGCTCATCATGACTCAGTGTTGCACTCTCCCCCGTAGTTCCTACAGGGCACACAGCATCTATGCCATGCCTAATTTGTCTTTTGATAAGACTTGCATAGGTAGCTTCATCCAATGTACCATTTTTAAATGGAGTAATTAGTGCAGTAGTTGCACCAGTAATATAGTTACTCATGTCTAATATCCTAGTTCTTTTTCAATATAACAGTGGTTGAAAAATTGTGATCAAAATATTTTTTAGCAGCATCGCTAATATCTTTGAGTGTAATTTTATCTAATTTCTCTTCATATTCAAGTAAAGGCTGTATATTTCCTTTGACAAGGTAGTCTCCATAGAGCCCTGCCACTGAACTTGAACTCTCTAAAGAGTAGATAAATTCCGCTTTTGTATTGATCTTGACTTTATCAAGTTCCGCTTGTGTGACATCACCGTTTTTGATTTTTTGAAGTTCGGCAAGTATCTCTTTTTCTAAAGTATCTAGAGAAGCATTAGGTGAACACATTGCCATGATGAGGAAAACACCAGGGTCTGCAAGTTCCATATTGTACCCATAGACTTGATTTGCCAATTGTTTTTCATTGACAAGTTTTTTTTCAAAACGTGAACTTTTCCCATTACTAAGTATGTGGCTTATAGCAGAAAGTACTACTTGGTCATTATGTTCATAATTAGGGATGGCATAGGTGATAGCAAGTGTGTCAACCTGATTACTTTCTTTATGTAATACAGCTCTTTTCGCTCCATCTACTTTAGGTTCAACAGCGAAGACTTTAGGAATCTCACGTTTGTTTTTAATATTTCCGAAATATTTCTCCGATTCTTTAAAAACTTCTTCAGGTGTGATATCACCAGCAACGACTAGAATCGCATTGCTTGGTTGATAATACCGTTGATAGAAGTCTCTAATGTCTTCTATCTTCCATGAAAGAATATCCTCCATGAAGCCTATAGGAAGCCAGTGATAAGGATGGTAGGTAAAGTGTGTGTTAAAGACTCTGAAGTAAAGGTAACCCATAGGGTTGTTATCTGTTCTTAGACGTCTCTCTTCTGCAACAACATCACGCTCTTTTTGAAACTCTTCATCTGTAAGTTTAAGATTATGCATAAGTTCAGAAAAGAGATCAAGACTGAGTCCCAAATTCTTACTTGCTGTTTTAATGTAGTAGTGTGTTTTGTCAAAACCTGTGGCTGCATTATTGACTCCACCACGGCTTTTAACGATCGTGTCAAATTCACCCTCTTTAAGCTTATCTGTTGATTTAAAAGAAAGATGCTCAAGCATATGCGCCATACCGCTCTTACCCATGACTTCGTTTCTGCTTCCTACTTTGTAGTAAATATCTGTAGTGATAACCCCTGAATCGTTATCCATAGGGATAACAACGATCTGCATACCGTTGTCTAATATTTTTGTAAAATGTTCTGGCAATGAATTGGCCATTGATACTCCTGTTGTGATCATAAATCCGATAAGTGTAATTGTAAATAGTTTGAGGCTTTTTAGACTCATTTGTAATCTGCTCCGATGGCTTCGCTGATATGTTTATAACCATCTTTTTGTAAGAGTTTAATTAAACCCTCATTGATCTCTTTAATAAGTGCAGGACCTCTGTAGACAAGCATACTGTAAACCTGGACTAAAGATGCACCGGCTTTGATACGTCTATAGGCTTCTTCTGCAGAGTCTATACCTCCGACAGAAATGAGCAGGGTTTTGCCATAGAGCTCTTTACCTATAGCTTTAAAAAGTTGATATGATTTTTCTGTAAGCAGTGCACCTGAGATACCACCGAAATCTTTGGCATGTGTGGTTAAAGAGTAATCTATGGTCGTATTGGTAGCGATGATACCTGCTGCACCTGCTTCTACAGCTGTTTTACATAGAACAATGGCATCTTCAGGTTCCATATCCGGTGCAATTTTCAGGAGTACAGGCTGAGTCGTGATCTCTTTTGCCATGGCAAAGATAGCATTGATAAATGATTCATTTTGTAAATCTCTTAAGCCTGGTGTGTTGGGAGAAGAGATGTTGATCACAATGTAATCACCATAATCTTTAAATGCTTTAAAAAGTGTTTCATAGTCATTTAATGCATCATCTTCCGATGTGAGTTTATTTTTCCCAATGTTGATCCCCATAGGGTAGTCAAAAAAGTAGAGTTTTTTAAGACGTTGCAGCATATAGTGGCTGCCTTTGTTGTTAAAGCCCATGGCATTTTGTATAGAGTTGTCTTCAATAAGTCTAAAGAGTCTTGGTTTAGCATTACCATCTTGTGGTTTTGGTGTCACTGTACCTATCTCTGTAAATCCAAAGCCCATGGTCGGCATGGCAGTGATGTACTGCCCATTCTTATCAAATCCTGCACCTAAGCCTACAGGGTTTTGAAAAGTACGTCCAAAGATCTCCTGCTGGAGCATAGGGTGGGTAACAAAATTCTGGTTTTTCACAAAACGCAGAAGTGAAGGGCAGTGTGCAATGGTTCTGAGTCCAAGACCTGCAACACTGTGCGCGGTCTCTGGATCAAGCTTAAAAAGTATTTTTTTGAGGTTTTGGTAAGAAAAAAGTGACAAAGAAGACTCCATAATTATAGTATGCAAATTATAGCTAAATAATCAAAAAAAGTAATGTAAAGAGAGGTTTGCACCTTGCATAGTATCTACTGGGTCGATATCTGATACTTTATAGTAATGATATGAAAGATCTACATCGATATTCGCTGTAGCATAGATGAGAAATCCGAAATCTCCTCCATAGTAAAATCCATCACTGTCCAAAGAAGAGATAGTGTCATAATGAAGATACCCGACTGTAGCTCCAATGTAAGGTCTGATCTTTGGTGTTCCAAACAGCTCATCAAGCAGTATTTTATCTATTTCCATTGCAAAAGTTTGAAAAGCATTATTGCCAGAGAGTGTAAAGACAGTACGCCAATCTAGGGTTTGCTTACCATAACGAAATCCCACAACAGTTTCATTTTGACTGGATGTTTGACCCATAGATTCGAAATCTATGGAATGTGTGGCCAGTGTTACTCCTATGAAAGGAAATTGTTCATTCTCTTGTTGTGCAAAAAGTGTTGTAAATAGCAAAGTAAAGAGAAGGGTGAATCGTAACATAATTATAAATTTCTCGATAATTTTTGATAGGTTGGACAATCTTGAAGTAAAGTTTGATGTGAACCTCTGCAGATGATCTCTCCATCCTGGAATACCAAGATGGTATCGGCATCTTCTATGGTGCTTAATCTATGTGCCACAGTAAAGGTGATCATTTCTGACTTGAGCTCTTTTAATGCTTTTTGTATAAGGGCTTCACTTTTGTTGTCAAGTGCTGATGTGGCTTCATCGAGGATGAGGATATCTGGATCTTTATAGAGGGCACGTGCTAAGGCTATACGCTGTCTTTGCCCTCCAGAGAGATTATCACCACTCTCGGATAAAAGTGTATGGATACCATCATCGAGTTTATTAATAAACTCCATAGCATAGGCTTTTTCCAGCGCAGCTACGACACGTTTTTCATCTATCTCTTCTCCATAAGCAACATTGGTTGCAATGGAATCATTGAAAATATAGATACGTTGCGTGACATAGGCTATTTTTTTGTGTAGTGAGGTGAGTGTAAAATCTTTGTTATCTTTGCCGTTGATAAGGATTTTACCAGAACTTGGGTCATAGAAACGTACCAGTAGATTGACCAAGGAACTTTTACCTGCACCACTATCACCTACCAATGCAATGGATTCTCCCTTTTTAGCTTCAAGTGAGATGTTCTTTAATGCAGGTGTATCATTGTAAGAGAGTGAAACATTCTCTAGAGAGATGGTTTCGATGGTATCTGTGAGTTCTTTATCTCCTGATGTGATGTTGGGTTGAGTATCAAGCAGTTCATACATACGTGTATTGGCTGTGATGGCATCCTGTGCTTTATTGTAAAGAGATGAAAGACGTTTTACAGGATCATAAAGCATAAAGAGGGCAGTAGCAAAAGCAAAAAATGAACCTACAGTCATATGTCCTTCTATAACTTCTTTCCCTCCAATGTAAATAACGATACCTATTGCCACCGCACCAAGTATTTCCATAATGGGTGAGGTCAAGGCATTTGTCTTGACCTGTTTCATAAGAAATCTAAAGACACTCTGGTTGTCTTTTGCAAAACGTTCATGTTCATAGTTTTGACTGGAATGTGATTTAATTACTTCAATATTAGAGAGTATTTCATCTAGTCTAGTTGTCATATCTGCAGTACTTTCCTGAGAAAGTTTAGAATATTTACGCATTTTCTTAGCAAGTCTTGAAAGAGGAAAAATAGCTAATGGCATGATAAATAAAAAATAAAATGCAAGTTTGGGATTTTGATAAATAACATACCCTGTCAATGCAAGAATGATCATAGTTTCTCTTATAAGATCAGGAATAATATTTGCTACAACCATCTGAATACGTGCTATATCATTTGTTACACGAGAAAGTATCTCTCCTGAATGTGTTTTTCTAAAAAATTCCATATCCAGGTATGTGAGATGGGAAACAAGTTTATCACGTAGTTTCCGAACGACATCCTGACCAATGTACGAGGTATAGTAAGTTTGTATATATTTTCCGATCCCTTTAAGTGCAAAGACACCGACTAGGAAAAAAGGCATAAGCAAGAGCATTTCTCTGTCTTTGTTTATGAATACGTCATCAAGAACCGGCTTGATTAGTTGTGCTGTACCCGCAGTACCGATCGCAACAGCAATCATCCCTAGTATGGCAAAGAAAAACTGTCTTTTGTAACCTACAAGATAGGGAAGATACTGTTTTAGAAGGTTTTTCATTATGCTTTTTCCCAAAGCGTACCATCAGGAGTATCCATAATAGAGATACCTAGGGCTATAAGTTCATCACGAATGGCATCTGAGCGTTCAAAGTTTTTTTCTTTTTTTGCTTCACTCCGTTCAGATATTAATGTTTCTATCTGTATTTTTAGTGTGTCATTCACCCCAATTTGAAAATAAGAAAAAGGCTCTTTCCCTCCAAATCCAAGTAGAGTATCTATAAACTCTATGTTTGCCAAAGTTTCTTTTTTAAGGGCTTTATCTTTTGGATTTGAATCTAAAGCATCATTCGTTGTAGCGACCATTTCATCTATCACTGCCAAAGCTATGGAGATATTGAGGTCGTCACTCATGGCATCAAGCAGTGCTTTTTTAAATGTTTTGTTGACCGCAGAACCTTTACCTGGACTGACACGTTTTTTAAGTCTATAAATCTTGTCCAGTCTTTTTTTGGAAGTGAGCAACTCCTCTTCGCTGAAGTTAAAATCATTTCTGTAATGTACTGAGTTGAGGTAGTAACGTAGTACTTCTCCATCATAGACTTTGAGTGCATCTTTGAGAAAGAAACTGTTTCCTAAAGATTTACTCATTTTTTCACCATCTATCTGTACAAAACCGTTATGCATCCAGTACTTTGCTAGTTCATGTCCTGTAGCGCAGCGACTTTGCGCTGCTTCATTTTCATGGTGGGGGAAAAGCAGGTCAGCTCCGCCACCGTGTATGTCTATGCTGTATTCTTGCGTACCATGTTCATGGGCAAAGTGTTTTTCTATCATTGCAGAACACTCTATATGCCAGCCTGGACGCCCTGAAGAGAAGGGTGCATCAAAACAGATATCTTCATCTCCTTTGCATGCTTTCCAAAGGGCAAAATCTTTAGGGTTTCTTTTCTCCGAGGTATGTGCTACACGACTTTGGTTGTCCTCATCCTCACCTACCTGGTGAGAGATCTCTCCATAGTGTGCATCTTTACTTGTATCAAAGTAGACATCACCTGAGGAGATGACATATGCTATGTCTTTGTCTATGAGGATTTGTATCATGTTTTCTATGGCTTGTAGGGACTCCGTGGCTTTTGGTTCTATATCGGGTCTTTGTATGCCTATAGCTGACATATCTTCAAGATAACGTTCAATGTAAAAAGAGGTGATCTCTTCCATACTTTTACCTGTCTCTTCTACCTTTTTAATGATTTTATCATCGATATCTGTAAAGTTCTTCCCCATAGTAACTTTGTAGTTAAGTGCTTTAAGTGTACGTGAGAGTAGATCAAAAGAGAGACTGCTGCGCGCATGACCTAAATGTGCATCATCATAGACAGTAGGCCCACAAACATAGATGCTTGCTTCCCCTTTACGGATGGGTTCAAAAGGAAGTTTTGTTTTCTGTACGCTGTCATAAATGTGCATAATAATTGCTTGACCTTTAATGTATATAGTGTTGAGATTATAGCTAAAAGTTAATTAGAGGAGATTACGTAGAGAATTGCAGTATGGAACGTTATGGAACACATAGACGAATAAAACAATGAATTTAGACAATATTTTAGTTTGAATAAAAAAATTAACACAAAATTAACACAACACTTATACAGTCTCATTATTAAACTTAACAAGGGAAGAAATGAAAATAAAATATTCATTAATAACATTACTGGCTTTATCAGCACTCAATGGGGAAGAGGTAAGTTTGGAAGCAGTAAGTGTTACCGCAACAAAGATCGCAACACCAACAAAGGATGTCTCTCAATCGATCGCAGTTGTAGATGAACAAACGATAGAAGACAAGAATATACTTAATATTCAAGAAGCTATAGAAAATATACCGGGTGTAAATGCAGAGTCATCAACCAATTCACCAAATCCAAGACTGATTATAAGGGGAGCGGGACTTAAGGCTAGATATGGAGTAAGAGAGATCATGGTCATGAAAGACGGTGTACCATTAACAGATCCAGATTCATTTACAAGATTTGATTTTATTGATATGCAAGATGTATCTAGTATAGAGGTTCAAAAGGGACCAGGCTCTATCAACGCTGCAAATACAACAGGTGGAGTGATCCAGCTTATAACAAAGTCTGTCTTTGAAGAGGGAGAAGATAGAATCAAAATAGGTGTGGGTGATGATGGTCAAAAGAATGTAAATTTAAAAGTTCGTGGACAACTTGGAGAGAAAGATTTTGCTTCCTTGACTTTTTCTAAGCGTGCTATTGAGAATGACTGGAGAGACAATAATGAGTTTGATGCAACTCAAGTTAGTTTAAAGCATGGTCATGTTTTTGACGATGAGGCTACATTGGAAACAGAGTTTTCGTATACAGAATCAAATATGAATATACCTGCATCTATGACTGTCAAAGAATTTGAAATCTTCAAAGAAACGGGTGAACAACATGATACAGATTATCAATGGCAACATAGTGCAAGGGATTCTAAAATCTTTGCGATTAATACGAAATATGAAAAAGAGATTGGTGATGTATTGTTAAAACCAAGGTTTTACTTTAATACTTGGGATCATTTCCACCCTGTAACTGGTATGATAAATGACAGTGATGACAATAGTGTATATGGTACGGATCTAGAACTTAACTACAATCATAAGGCATTTGGTAAGGAAGCAACGCTTGTAGCTGGTGTAACATATAAAGTTGACATCACAAATGACGCTGAGAAGTATAAGTATCGGGATATAAACACTACAGAAGTGACAGCGGGGTGGCCACCAGTAACTGTTGATCAAATTATTCAAACTTTATCGAATGAGAAAGGTGAATTGGCACAAGTAGAAGATAGTAGAACAACTCTTTATGGTGCATATTTGATGGAAACATTTTCGCCTACTGAAGACATAATTATAGATATGAGTACAAGAGTTGATAAATTAAGTCTTAGTATGGATGGCAACGAAATTTATGCTTATAATTATAGTACAAAAAGTTATGAAGATGGCGATGGACTTTATAATATAGATAAAACATATAATTTATTTTCTGCAAAACTTGGAGCTATATATAAATTAACAAATACAACAAATATGTATGCATCGATTGCAACAGCCAATCAAGCACCTACAGGAAGTGAGATTGCAGCAGCGCAAGAAGATCAGATTTCTCTTGAAAAAAGTACAAATGTGAACTATGAGATTGGACTTAAGACAAGAACTGACAATCTATTCTTGGATTTGGCGATTTATCAAAATGATGTGAAAGATGAGATAGTGCAAATTAGAGATGCAGATGGTAAGATAGTTTATGATAATGCGGGTAAAACGAAAAAAAGAGGTTTAGAATTTAATAGTGTATATAAAGTTTCAGATTCTCTAGATATAGGGGGCTCATACGCATATAGTGACTTTAAATTTGTTACATTTAACGAAAAAGTAGGAGGAGGTGTAGTTTCAAGAGATGGAAACTACTTACCATATATTCCTAAAAATCAATACTCTTTATTCGCAGCATATAAAATGGATAATGGATTAAAAGCAAGGGTGACTACAAAAAGTTGGGGAAGTTACTATATGGACAATGCAAATAGTCAAAAGTACGAAGGATATGATTTTGTCACTGATCTAATGATTGGTTATGAACATCAGGCACATAATATACAGTTAAATATAAAAAACTTAACCAATGAATATTATGCAATGGAAGCTTTAAAAGATGTGTATGATAATGAATCATATAAAGCAGCAGCACCTCGAAGTGTAATGGTGACTTATAGTTATCAATTTTAAAGGAGAATAGATGGTAGAGTTTAAGGAAAATAGAGACAGAAATGACATATACGGTATGCCCGTATTAGGTTTTTTGTTTAAAAACCAAACATTTATGATCGTATTGAAACTAGTTGTTCTTGCTCTCTTCATCTATGGTGTATATATGGGGTTTGCTGATCCCGGTAAAGAAAATATATTTACTACCTATCTTTTTTGGGGGCTCTTCTGGTCATTGTTCATAGTGGTTACTCTTTCTACATTTGGTAGGATCTTTTGCGGTATTTGTCCACATGGATTTTTAGGAAAATACATCACAAAGTTTGGTCTTAAAAAAGATATGCCAAACTTTTTGAAAAATAGATTTATCGGTATTTTAATCCTCTTTTTTGGATGGTGGGCCATTTACTATACTGTTCCGGGATTTTGGAAAGTACCACTTGCAACCGCTTGGCTTTTTACTGGAATTACACTGGTTGCTTTTGTAATGTATTATCTCTATAAGGATATGAGTTATTGTAAATATATTTGTCCTATCGGGACTTTGACAAAAGCGTATGCTAAAGTGTCTTTTACTGAATTGGGTACCTATAAAGAGGATTGCAACAGCTGTAAAACATTGGATTGTTCTGTCGCCTGTCCCTATAATTTAAATCCATTTTCGTTTGACAATAAAAACTCCATGGATGACTGTACGCTTTGTATGGATTGTAGCGATGCCTGTGATGCTGTAGCTTTTAGAATCACGAAACCTTCAAGATCCTTGTTTGAAAAGTTTAAATTTAACAAAGCAGAAGTGTGGTCATTTATACTCATAACAGCCGCTATTTCACTTACAATGGTTTTCCATCATGGGCTAAATCGTTCTGCTATTGCAGATGAGTTTATATGGTCACGAACAGCAGTGTTTGCACAACAGTATATAGATTTCGGATCACTTGACGCTGTAGGAATGTTTGCTTTTATTTATGCAACATTACTTGCAATAGGCGTTGTGTATATAGGTATGTTTATAGCATCCAAGGTTTTAAAAGCACCTTTTGAAAAGACATTTTATACTTTAGGTTACGCATTTGCACCTCTGTTTATCATTGGTGGTTTAGCACATTTGATACAGAGCTTTTTGACTCATAATTATGCAGATATTGCAAATGGTTTCATCTATGGATTTGGGTTAAATGCTGGTCCGGTAGAAAACCTTGCGTCAAGAAAAGATGCGTGGATATATATGTTTGAAGTAATCCCTTTCATTGCTGTACTTTGGGGATATCTGATCCTTGCAAAAAGAATGAAATCCTTTAATGCTAGCAAGATGAAGAAAGTCATAGCATTTGTTTTTGCCTCTTCTCTTATTACACTATATTTGTCAACAAATATATATAAAACGTATGTATTTAAAACCTATGGTATGGCAAAAAAATCTCACCATGGAAGTCATGGACAGCATGCTGCCCCTAAAAGTGTAAAAACACAAACACCTGTGATGAAATGTGAAGCGGGTAAATGTGGTGCAGGTATGAAATAAACC
>NZ_JBFENQ010000017.1:0-18819 GCF_041551015.1 Sulfurovum sp.
TGATGGTGTGGTAGTTATGTATGATTCTGTAAAAAAACAAGAAGTAGATGAACAAGCATGTGTGGATAAATTTGGTGTATACCCTAAAGACTTCATCAACTTTCAAGCCATACTAGGGGACAGTTCAGACAATATTCCTGGCGTAAAAGGCATAGGAAAAGTAGGTGCGGCGAAACTTATCAATCAGTATCATACACTTGAAGCGATCTATGAAGACATAGAAAATTGTGGTACACCGCGTATACAGAAACTACTTTTAGAGAGTAAGGAAAACGCTTTTTTATCTCGTAAATTGGTTACAATGAGTACAGATGTCTTTAAAGATATGGATGTTGAAAGCTTTGTTTTTGAAGATAAAAATTATCTCTCATGCTTGCTTGAAGAGTTTGAAAAATATGAGATGAAACAGGCCATTAAAAAAGCAAAAATAGGGCTTGAAGAGACAGACTGTCCAGTGGTTGAAAAACCGAAAAGTTCAAACCTTAGTTTTGAAGCAGTTACTTTAGACAGTAAAGAGAAACTATCAAGTGTGATAGAGAATATAGACAAAGATGCAATAGTCGCCTTTGATACTGAGACAACAGGCCTAGATACCAAAGTAGCAAAGATGGTAGGGTTCAGTTTTTGTTTTGAAGCAGGGAAATCATACTATGTACCAGTTGGACATAACTATCTTGGGGTAGAAGAGCAGGTAAGTATGGATGATGCTGTTTTAGCATTAAAGAAACTGATGACACATAACATTGTCGGACAAAATCTGAAATTTGATTTTTCTTTGCTTTACAATCAGTTTGATATGGAGCCTGTTATACCATTTGCCGATACGATGATCATGGCATGGCTCTCTAACCCTGGCACTAAAGTAGGGCTTGATACACTTGCCAAGACATTTTTCAAGTATGAGATGAAGCCTTTCAAAGAGATGATAAAAAAAGGAGAAGATTTTTCGGCTGTAGCTATAGAAGATGCTACTTTTTACGCTGCGGAAGATGCCTGGATGACATATCTTCTCTATGGAGCCATTAAAAAGAAGATGGAACTCTCTTCACTTTCGCATCTTTTGAAAGAAGCAAAGAATGTAGAATATCCGTTTATGAATGTCTTGATGCGTATGGAACGTTTAGGTATCAAGATAGATCCTAGAAAATTAGAAGCATTACAAAAAACACTCAGTGAAGACCTGTCTACATTGACTTCAGAGATATATGAACTTAGTGGATCAGAATTTAACATCAAGTCAACACAACAATTAGGTGTAGTACTGTTTCAACAGTTGGGACTCAAAGGCGGGAAAAAAACCAAGACAGGGTACAGTACCAATGAATCTGTACTAAGTTCACTGGTAGGAGAGCATCCTATCATCGAAAAGATCCTTGAGTACAGAGAATATCAGAAGATACTCTCTACTTATGTGGACCCTTTGCTAAAACTTGCTAATACGGATGAAAACAGTCGTATTTACACTTCATTTGTTCAAACAGGCACAGCAACAGGACGTTTGTCTTCACGTGATCCTAACTTGCAAAACATTCCTGTACGTTCAGCTCTTGGACGTTCAGTAAGAGAAGCTTTTGTAGCCAAAGAAGGGTATAAACTGGTGAGTATCGACTACTCTCAAATTGAACTTCGTCTACTTGCACATTTCTCAAAAGATGCAGCTTTAATGGAAGCATTTAATAAGGGTGTAGATATTCACTTGGCGACTGCAATTAAACTGTTTGGAGAAGAAGAGGCTCAAGAAAAACGAAATTTAGCAAAATCTGTGAATTTTGGACTTCTTTACGGTATGGGACCGAAAAAACTCTCTGAAGATGTGGGAATAACACAAGGAGAAGCCAAAGAGATCATTATAAACTACTTTGCATCATTCCCAACAGTAAAGAATTTCCTGGAAGGTATACAGGAACGTGTCAAGATAGATGGTTATGTGGAAACCATACTGAAAAGAAGACGTATATTTGACTATGAGAGTGCCAACGGGATGCAAAAAGCAGCCTTTATGCGTGAATCAGTAAATACCGTTTTCCAAGGCTCGGCAGCAGACCTTATAAAACTCTCTATGAATCATATAGACACAATGATACGAGAAGAGAATCTAGACGCATTTATGCTTTTACAGATACATGATGAACTTATCTTTGAAGTGAAAGAAGAAAAAGTAGAAGAGATATCTAAACGATTTGTACACACAATGGAAAATATATTGGATTTAAATGTGCCATTGGAGTGTTCAGTAAGTGTAGGCGATAGCTGGGGAGAGTTAAAATAATATGATGAAATCATATTTTGATGACAATTTTGTACATCTGCCTCGAGGGTCTTTTCTTATGGGTTCTGATGACGTACTTGCTAAAGAGAGAGAAAAACCTCTACATGAAGTGCATATCAACTATGATATTGCCATGGCTAAGAGACCGGTGACTGTGGAAGAGTATATGCTCTTTACACAAGCCACAGGAGCAGAAGTACCTGAAGAGAGGCATGAACATCTTGGCTTTGATGTACCCGTAAGACGTGTTCGTTATCATGATGCAAAAGCGTATTGTGAATGGAAAACACAAAGAGAGGGGAAAACCTATAGACTTCCTACAGAGGCTGAATGGGAATATGCCTGTAGAGCAGGGAGTACGGGGAATTACTGTTTTGGTTACGACGAAAAAGAATTTGGTGACTATGCCTGGTATACTGACAACTCAGAAGGTGTGACACATGAGGTAGGTACAAAAAAACCAAATGCATGGGGACTCTATGATATGCATGGTAATGTATGGGAATGGTGTGCAGACTGGTACAGTGAAAGTTATGAAAACACACCTAGAGATGGATCCCGCTATACAATACCCAATGAGAAGGGAAGAGTATTACGCGGAGGTTCTTGGAACGGAAGTGCTGAAAACAGCCGTTGCTCTTCCAGGATCAATCTTGGTTCAGGTGGACGCAATTATTTTGTAGGGTTTCGTGTACTTATAGAGCTGTAGTTACGGTCTCTTAATGTAACATTCATTACCCATTGTACGAATAATAAAAGATTAACTACCTCAATTAACATTCGGTTAGCAAACATCCGTTATAATCTTTTCACTTAATGGTACAAGGATGTAGGGGATGAAGTATATTTTTTCCATGAAAATGGCTGTGTTTATGTTATTTGCTTTTGGTGCACTGGCGGGCATAGCAACGTTTATAGAAAATGATTATGGGACACAAACAGCTAGAGCACTGATCTACAAAGCACAATGGTTTGAAGTATTTTTGGCTTATTTCGTGGCTATCCTTGTTTACAATATCATCAAATATAAAAGTTATAAAACAAAACCTGCAGTTTTTCTTTTCCACTTTTCATTTCTTGTCATTGCACTTGGTGCACTTGTAACACGTTATATAGGTTATGAAGGTGTCATGCATATACGTGAAGGTGCTTCAAGTAATACGATGGTCTCAGATGTAAAGATCTTACAACTGCAGGCTAAACAGGGTGATAAGAGTGCTGTATTTGAAAAAGAGATTTACTTCTCTACCATGACGGAGAATTCTTTAAGCAAGACACTTTCTGTTGGTGATAAAGAGGTAAAGATAGAATTACTCAAGTATTTGCCGACAACACATGAAAAAGCGATAGCTTCTCCAGACGGAAAAAAACTTTTAGAACTGAAAATTTCAACAGGCCAAAAAGGTGAAATATACTACATAGCGAAAGGTGAAAGAAAAGACTTTGGCGGTTTTTATGTAGGTTATGATGTTGAACCTACTACTGATAAGCCAACCTTCCTCATCAAAGAGGAAGGTACCGGATATAAGGTAGATTTTCCGTTTGTACTTCAAACGCTTAACATGAACGATAGAACTTCTGCAGAATTAGATGCAGGAGAGAATGAATTTAAAAACAGAATGTTATACCGTTTTGGACCGAATGCGATCGTATTGAAAGATATACATGAAAAAGCCATTCTAAAATTGGACTCTCATGATATTAAGACACAAAGAGGTCAAGCTGAATATATGCAGTGGAAAGTGAGTGTTGGAGATAAAAGTCAAATCATTACTACTAGACCGTATCAAGGTCAAATGGGAAAAATGAAACAAATGGAACTCAATGGTGTAGATATAGATATGCGTGTAGGAGCGAAGTTGATAGAGTTGCCATTTTCTATCAAGCTTGATAATTTTGAGTTAGAGCGTTACCCTGGTTCTATGACACCTGCATCATACTCCAGTGATGTAGTCCTTATAGACAAAGAACAAAATATCAATATGCCGTATAAGATCTATATGAACCATATACTTGACCATAGAAACTATCGTTTCTTCCAGTCCTCTTATGACCAGGATGAAAAAGGTACAGTACTTTCAGTGAATCACGATCCGGGAACTTTACCTACTTATATAGGATATATATTATTAACACTCGGGATGATCTGGTCTCTGTTCGCACCTAGTGGAAGATTCCAAAAACTGCTTAAGGGAGCAAAAAAACTACAGGCATCTGCTGCAGCCATAGCCTTTGTAGCACTTTTAGCAATTAGTCCACAAAATTTGAATGCTGCATCACCATCCATTGATGAAAGTATGCTAAAAGCAATGCAGTCTTATGATGCAGAACATGCAAGAAATTTTGGAAAAATTGCTGTGCAGGATCATCAGGGACGTATGAAACCTATGGATACGGTTGCACATGAGGTTATTGCTAAGATCACAGGAAGATCAGTTCTCTTTGATCTGGAACCTAATCAAATGTTACTCGGTATGATCATGCAACCTGAACTATATCAAAATGTACCGATGATAAAAGTCGGGCACAAAAAGATCGCTGTAACACTAGGACTTCCTGAAACAACGAAATATGCAAAGTTTACAGACTTCTTTTCTCAGGCAGACAACAGTTACAAGATCTTTTCAGCAGTAACAGAGGCAAGTCAAAAAAAACCACTTGAAAAAACACAATATGATAAAGAACTTATCAAAATAGATGAAAGAGTGAACGTTGCTTTTATGGCATATCAGGGTTCACTCTTACGCATCTTTCCAAAGCCTAATGATGCCAACAACAAATGGATGGCACCTATGGATGCGATCAAAGATTATCCTAAAGAGCAGTCTGATGCTGTAAAAATGAGTATCTCAGCTTATTTCCAAATGGTAGCAGAAGGGCTGAAAACAAGTAATTGGTCACATGCAGACTTGGCAATTAAAGGCATACGTCAGTATCAGGAAAAATATGGTGCTGCAGTGATCCCAAGTCAAAATCATATAGACATGGAGATCAAGTATAATAAATTTGGTCTTTTTTCGAAGCTGGTTCCATTGTATTTGATTCTAGGAGTTTTACTTTTAGTATTTTCATTTATCAATGTACTTAAACCGACATTTTCTATGAAATGGATCATGCGTGTTGCATTGGCTGTACTTATGATTGGGTTTGCTATGCATATTGTTGGACTGGGTATTCGTTGGTATATTGCAGGACATGCACCGTGGTCTAATGCATATGAATCCATCGTGTTTATTGCAGCTTCTACAGTTCTTGCAGGAGTTGTCTTGGCTAGACGTTCGCCGTTTGCGTTAGCTGGTACAGCCATTTTGGCAGGTGTGACTATGGGTGTAGCACATATGAATTTCATTAACCCGGAGATCACTACCCTTGTACCGGTCCTTAAGTCATACTGGCTCATGATTCACGTAGCCACGATCATTTCTGGTGATGGCTTCTTGGGACTAGGATCCATCTTATCACTCTTAGTACTTATATTGTATATCATGAGAGGTAAAAATGGTAATGAGAATATCGACCGTTCGATTAAAGAGTTGACAAATCTTTCTGAAATGGGACTGATCATTGGTCTTTTCTTACTGACTATAGGTAACTTCTTAGGTGGTGTTTGGGCAAATGAAAGTTGGGGACGTTACTGGGGCTGGGATGCTAAAGAGACTTGGGCTGCAGTGACCATACTTATCTATGCGACTGTACTTCACTTAAGATTTATCCCGTCATTGAAGTCAAATTTTATTTATAATGTGGCATCAACATGGGCATACTCTACAGTACTTATGACATACTTTGGTGTAAACTATTATCTCTCAGGTTTACACTCATACGCAGCAGGTGACCCAGTGCCTATCCCTATGTGGATATACTATGCAGTTGCAGGGTTGTTTGTATTGACAGTTTTGGCTGTTAGGAATAGAAAGCTAACCTAAGTACTTAACTATATAATGTAACTACAATGCGGCGGCTTCCGCCGTAATCCCTATGTTCTCCAAGATAGATCCCCTGCCAAGTACCAAGATTCATCCTACCGTTTGTAATAGGGATGCTCAGTGAACTTCCAAGTATTGAAGCTTTGATGTGTGCTGGCATATCATCCGACCCCTCATAGGTGTGGATATAGTAGGGCTTCTTATCAACGATATCGGTAAAAAAGTTCTCCATATCTTCACGTACGGAGGGATCAGCATTTTCATTGATACTAAGTGAAGCACTCGTGTGTTTGATAAAAAGGTGTAAAAGCCCAGCCTCAATGGATGGCATTGAAAGCAGAGATTTTTCTATCTCTGAGGTGATGAGATGAAAACCTTTTGATTTTGGTGATAGTGTGATCGTCTCTTGATGTATAGCCATAGTAAAGTATACTATTTTTTATCGTATATATTTATTTTAAAATGATTGATATCGTGTTTTCTTTCTTTTCACGTAAATATCTTAGTTTGACTTTGTCACCTATATGATAGTTTTCCAAGGTGGTCAGTAGTGTACTGATGTCATCTATTTCATGTTCATCAATACCCAATATGATGTCTCCGGCCACAAGATGACTTCTATCCATCATTTCTATTCCTCTAAGTCCCGCAATTTCAGCAGGTGAGCCTTGCTCTACTTCGATGACTGCCACACCTTTTATACCATATTGGGAAGTGATGAGTTTATTGAGTTCATTATCGATGGTGATCCCGAGTTTTGGTCTTTCATATTTTCCATGTGCGATAAGCTGTGGTACGATACGGTTGACCGTATCGACTGGTACAGCAAGTCCTATACCTGCATAGGCACCTGAAGGGCTGTAAATTGCAGTATTGATTCCTACCAGACGCCCAGAACTGTCTAGGAGGGGACCGCCTGAATTACCAGGATTGATCGCTGCGTCGGTTTGGATAAGTCCTTTGATCTGAGAGCCGCTGTCATTATAGAGGCTTCGGTTCAGTGCCGAAACGATACCTGTGGTGAGGGTCTGGTCCAATCCAAAAGGGTTACCGATAGCATACATCATCTGTCCGACCTGAAGGTCATGACTAGTGCCTATGGGTAATGCAGATGGCATATTAGATACTATAGGCATACGTAGTACCGCAATATCATGATGTGGACTTGCTCCAACTAATTCAGCATTAAAGGTACGTTGGTCACTTAGGCGTATACGTATTGTTGAGGCACCTTCCAAGACGTGATAGTTTGTGATGATATGTCCGTGTTTATCCCAGATAAATCCCGAACCTGTGCCTCTGGGTATGCGGGCGATGTCCCTTGTCCACAAGTTTACCATCTCTGCAAGTGTAGTGATATAGACCACTGAAGGACTGGCTTGACGGAAGATTTCTATATTGGTTTTTTCTACATCAGATAATTCTCCTCTTGCTGTGACAACTTGAGGTTTGGCTGACATTTTTATCAGATAGTTTTCAAGACGTGGAATCAAAAAAAGGAGGACAGCTATTCCTATGATCATCCAAAAAAAGATATGTATGTTACGTAATAGATTATGATTATTAGCCATGTTAAACATACTTTCATTTACTTTTTCTTTATTATACTAAAGATGGGAAAATCATTTTTTACAAACAATTTTCCTTTTTTATCTCTTTATAATAATATGAGGAGACTTCCTTATAATTTTAAGACTTATCTTCTCATCTATATATTATAATTTTTTATCTTAATACTTTAGCAAGATGCACCAAAAGGGTATTTCCTGCGGGCAATTTCTATGTAGTTTTACTGCGTAGAAAAAAGAAAAGATATAAAAAAGGACAAGAATGTTGGAAGAATTTAAAAAGTTTCTCATCAAGGGAAATATGGTAGATATGGCGGTTGGTTTCATCTTTGGTGGGGCTTTTGCTACAGTAGTAAAATCAATGGTTGCCAATGTAGTGATGCCTCCAGTTGGTATGCTTATGGGACAGGTTGATTTCTCTCAACTTTTTATCGCACTTGATGGTAACAGTTATGAAAGTATGGCTGCTTTAGACAAAGCTGGTGCACCGGCAATCAAGTATGGTATGTTTATTAATGATGTGATCTCATTTGTTATTTTGGGGTTTGTTGTATTTATGTTTATCAAAGCGTATAATAGACTCAAAGAACCAGAAGAGGCAAAAGCACCGACGACAAAAACATGTAGTGAATGTGCCGAAAGTATTCCTCTGGCTGCTAAAAAATGTGGACACTGCGGTAATACTGATGTCTAAGCTAAATATATACTAGTTTTCATTGTAAACCTTATAAAGTTGTATATTTTATAAGGTTTATCAAATAAGATGTTTTTTAGTAATTATTGTTTATATTCTCCCATAAAAATGAAACTCTTATATCTGTTAACTTAGATTATATTTATATGTAGAGAGACTTAAAAGGAAAATATTTGGCTTACTATATAACAAAACTAGTTATTACCACAATTTTAATTGTATTAATCTCTGAAATTTCAAAGAGAAGCAGCTTAATAGGTGCCATATTGGCAGCTATACCTTTGGTATCTATATTGGCTATGACTTGGATGTATATAGATACAAATAGCAGTAACAAGGCGGTAGAGTTTTCAAATAGTATTGTTTGGTTAATTGCACCATCCATGACACTATTTATTGCTTTTCCTATTTTAATCAAAAAAGGTTTCAGTTTTTACCCAAGTATGCTTATCTCTATCCTTTTAACCGTTTTTGCTTATTACAGTGTCATTTTTCTTCTTCATAAATTAGGGATTAGATAATTTCAGATTAGATATAGAAAGCTTATAAGGTTATACCAGTCAATACACAAAGTTGTGTTCTAAAAGTATCTGATTATATGATACTGGATAAAAACGATGTATTGTCACTGGAAAACTATTTAATGATCCTTTTGATCGCTTCGGAACAAACAGTCAGACCGACAGCACCTGTAACCGCAACACAAGAACCTTTTTCTTTGCACTTATCTTCTTCTGGTGAAAATACGACAGTAAAGTTTCGGTCAAATTTTACTTTTTTGAGTTCATTACGTATTTTTCTTGCGAGTGCATCACCATGTGTTTTCCAAATAGAGGTGACTTCTATTTTATTGGTATCATAGCGTTTTGCAGAACCCAGAGCCATAATGAGCTTTTTGTAACATTTTTTAGCTACTTCTATCTTCACTTTGGTTGTGTCTGCTGCATCTATGATGATGTCATAAGGTTCAAAGTCAAATTCTTTTACCCAGGCCACCGTCATATGTTGATGGATGGTTTTTACACCAGGATAAAGTTCTTGAAGACGGTCTACTTTTACCATGCCTACTGCTTCTGAACCTATTTGTCTGTTCTGGTTGGTTTCATCGTAGACATCGTAATCTAAGATGGTAATGTCACTGACGCCTGAACGGTAAAGACAGTCAAGTGCATAGGAGCCTACACCACCTATACCAAGTATAAGTATCTTCGCTTTTTGTAACTTTTCAAAGTCTTCATCTCCAAAAAGCATACGGCATCTTTGAAATCTCATAAACTATATCCTTGTTTTAAAGAGCGAGCAGTCGCGAGAGCCTTATGCTGAATAGAACTTAGTGTTAGCGTAGTGTTTTGGGCTTTGCTCAAAATGCGTTCAATTGGTGATAATCTCATAGCCAGGCATCCAAAGATTTGATATCATCATAGCTTGTCATATCAAGATGAACAGGGGTAATTGAAACATAACCATCGTTAATCGCTTCAAAGTCTGTAACATGACCTTGGGTTTCCATCCATCCTAAGGCAGGTAAACCTATCCAATAGTACTCTTTACCTCGTGGATTATGGTGTACTTCAGCATGGTGGCCATAGAGACGGTTTCCTGCACGTGTGACTTTAAAGCCTTTACACTCTGAAGTTGGAATAGGGGGGATATTAATATTTAAAAATTTACGTGGAGGCAGAGGAAAATCGTTGGCTAAAATCTTTTCTACAAGGGTGACTATGCTCTCTTTAGCTAAATCATAGCCTAGCTCCTTGATACTTTCACCATGGTCTTTATAGACTTGTGAGATGGCAATGCCAGGGATACCTTGCAGGACGGCTTCCATGGCAGCAGACGCTGTACCGGAGTAGGTGATGTCCTCACCCATATTTGAGCCGATATTGATACCGGAGATAACAATATCCGGTCTATTTTCTTTGGTAAAAAGTTTGTTGAGTGCAAGAAAAACACAGTCTGTTGGTGTACCGTCATCTAATTTGTAAAAATCTTTTTTCACTTCTACAAAATTGAGCGGTCTCGTTAATGTCAGCGAATGTCCGCAGGCTGATTTCTCTGTTGTTGGAGCGACTACAGAAACATGACCTAAAGGTTTCAGTGCGTCTACCAGTGCTTCAAGGCCTTTAGACTCGAAACCATCATCGTTCGTAACTAATATTTGCTTCATTCTATGTACTTTATCTGTAGACTTCTTTTAACGTTTATAAAAGAAGTCTATTATTTTAACGGTATTATAACCTTTTTGGTATAATACCTACAATTAGAAATTAATTCATTATTTTAAAAGGACCTATCGTGCAAAAAGAGCCGATGTTAAAAGAAACTTATAACAGACTTTCAGAAGAACTTGAACAGTTAAAATCTGTAGAGAGAGGCGTTATTGCCCAAGTCATTGATGAGGCAAGGGCACAGGGAGATCTTAAGGAAAATGCAGAGTATCATGCAGCAAAAGAAAAACAAGGTCTTATGGAAGCACGTATAGCAGAACTCACAGATGTAGTGGGTCGAGCACAAGTGGTAGACCCCTCAACATTTGCACATACGAGAGTGAGTTTTGGTTCAACGGTACAACTGATAGATCAAAATACAGATGAAGAGATATGCTATACCATTGTAGGTGGACAAGAGTCTAATCCTGCTAAAGGGCTTATCTCTATTCAGTCGCCTATGGCTAGAGCACTCATAGGAAAAGAAGAGGGTGATGAAGTATCATTAACATTGCCAACAGGTAAAAAGACATATGACATTGAAGAGGTGTCGTATAAAGAAATAAAATTAGATTAAAGAGGATAGTATGATAAAAGTAGGTGTTGTAGGAGCCAGTGGGTACACTGGGTTGGAACTGGTCAAGATGTTAGTAACGCATGGCGGGTTTCAGTTAACGTATCTTGCTACTACTCAGGGTGATACAATGATAGAGCAATTACATCCTTCATTGGTAAATGTGATCAGTCTTCCTGTTGAAAAAGCAAATGCAGATGCTGTGGCTGCAAACTGTGAACTTGTCTTTCTTGCACTTCCTCATAAAGCCTCTATGGGCTTCGCAAAGGGACTCTTGGACAAAGGTGTAAAAGTTGTGGACCTCTCTGCTGATTATCGTTTAGAACTTGATACCTATGAAGAGCACTATTGTGAGCATGAAGACAAAGCACATTTAGATGATGCTACATATGCACTGGTCGAGTATTATAGAGAAGAATTGAAAAGTACTAAACTTGCTGCTGGCCCAGGGTGTTACCCTACGGCAACACTTCTTGGTATTTTGCCGTTCATACCATATATTGATACTTCTGCACCTCTTTTTGTAGATGCAAAATCTGGTGTGAGTGGTGCAGGGAAAAAGTTGAGTGAAAGTACACACTTTGTCTCTGTCAATGACAACATTTTTGCATATAATCCATTAAAGCATCGTCATGCACCGGAGATAGCAGAGAAGATAGAAAAGGTACACGGCGTTAAAATGAACGTGAACTTTGTGCCGCATCTTATCCCTGCGACACGTGGTGAACTGGTCTCTGTCTATGCAACATTAAAAGAGGATATTGATCCAATGGAAGTGTTGAAAAAGCATTATGCTAATGATCCTTTTATCCGTATCAGAGAGAATCCAGTTGACATTAAAAGTACAGCAGGGACACATTTCTGTGATATCTTCGCAGCCAAAAACGGCAATGCACTTTTTGTCTCTTCAGCCATAGATAACCTCTTGCGTGGTGCAAGTTCACAAGCCCTTGTGGCTGCGAATCTTATGTGTGGATATGATGAAGGTATGGGTATACCAACTATTGCCTATATGCCATGATAACGAGCCATAGTAAATAATATGATAACCATAAAAGAGCAAGCACTTTTTATCGCTGACTCACATTATCCTCATCATGGAGATGCTTTTTTAGATTTACTTAAAAAGCTTGAAAGTGGAGAATTAAAAACCCCTCAACTCTTTTTGATGGGTGACAATTTTGATCTGCTCTTTGGACACAACGACTACATACAAACTTTTTCAAAAGAAGCCATACTTTTATTGCAAACACTTTCACAAAAACTTGAAATGCACTACTTTGAGGGCAATCACGATTTTTGTCTAAAAGAAGTTTTCCCTGATATTCATGTATACAGTAGAGAAGAACAGCCTGTGATGTTTAATTTGGAAAAGAAAAAAATTGCGATTTCTCATGGCGACAAATATGCCATAGGTTTTGCTTATAATCTCTATTGTAAGGTTTTACGTAACAAGACGACCCTGACCATCCTCAAGCCTTTTGAAAAGGCTATTATTGGTCGTCGCATGAGAAAATTGTCAAAAAAACATATATGTTTTACCTTTCATGGCTTTGAAAAAAGAGTAGAAGAGATATTGGAAAATTATACTGAAGCAGATCTTGTGATTGAAGGCCATTTTCATCAGTGTAAGACAGTAGGTAAATACATTTCTTTACCCTCATTGGCATGCCAAGGAATGGTAGGTGTCATAGAGGAGGGAGAAATGCACTTTAAGACACTTTAATGGTTTATATTACACTCTTTACCGTTGCCTTTATCTCTGCTACGCTGCTCCCTATGGGAAGCGAAGCCTTACTTCTTTATGATATCTCCCAAAACCATTCATTGGTACTCTTATGGACATTTGCAACAGTAGGTAATACTTTAGGTTCGATGGTGAACTATTGGTTAGGACTAAAAGGTGAAGCATATCTTGAAGAAAAAGGGCATCTGTCAGCAAAGAAGATGGAAAAAGCAAGAGGTTTCTTTGATTCATATGGAGGATGGACGCTGCTACTGTCATGGGTTCCTATTATCGGAGACCCATTGACTTTCATTGCGGGAGTGTTACGCTACAATTTTAAGTGGTTTTCACTTATTGTAGCAGTAGCCAAAGGAACACGTTATGCTATTGTCATCTTTTTAGCAAGCAGTTTATCCGTATAGAAAGAACCAAACGGTATTAGTGACAAGATAGAGTAGAGTGCAGTCTCTTTTAACATAAAGCCATCTTCTTTTTTAGCTTCAATGATCTGGTAGATGAAAGCAAATACAAGTAGACCGTGCAGCATACCTACTACTTTAGTTGCCATAGGGTAACCAAAACTATATTTTAGCGGCATAGCAATGAAGAGTAAGATGATAAATGAGATTCCTTCTATTTTATTGATCAAACGAAATTTTTGTAATTCAGACATATTATCTCCTAATTTATTTTTGTGAGTATAGCAGAAGATGTTTAATAATAGAACTCTCTGAATATTTTTTAGGTTATAATTATTTATCTATCGAAAAAAAGGCCGAAAATGCAGAATGAAAATCAAGATATAAAAAATATACCCGAATATGATTTTGACATTATAGAAATCATGAAAGAAGGTTTTAGGCGTATAGAAGGTGTCAAGGGAATATTTCTAGCTGCATTTGTTGTATATGTTGTTGTTGCCATTATCGTACAAATGATATTGGGCATATTTTTTCCTTCTTCATCGTCCCTTGCACAGCCACATCTTCTGAATCAACAGATCGTTACCATTTTAAGTTATCCTGTACTTATGCCGCTAATTGCAGGTGTCATAATGCTTGCTATACACTACTCACGAGGAGAGAATATAGAGTTTAAATCTATATTTAACTACTATCATCTTACCGGTAAGTTAGCATTGGCAGGACTGCTTATTTATATTATGACGGTCATGGGTTTTGTACTTCTTATCCTTCCTGGTATCTACTTGAGTATTGCATATGTTTTTACTTTACCACTCATAGTGGATAAAGAGATGGATGTCTGGGATGCAATGGAACTATCGAGAAAAGCAGTAACAAAACACTGGTTTAAGGTTTTTGGTCTTTTTTTCCTACTCAGCCTAATCATGGCACTAGGTGCACTGGCATTCGGTATCGGTCTTATTTGGGCAGTACCATTACTATTTGTGACACTGTATGGGTTACTTTATCCGCTGATATTTGATGCGGTAAGTATTTAAAAGAAGTATGTCCTCGTATTATGCACGAGGACTTTGAAGTTATTTTATCCTATCAAGTCTGAACATAGATCAAAACGATTATGCGTCATCAAATGCACTTTCCCATGCAGATCCATAATCTCATCAAAGATGCGTTTAGAGAGTGCAAAGCCTACTTCTTGTTCTTTCTCTTCTCCGTCCATGGCAGCTAGGTTCATTTCGTCTATGATCGGCTTCGGTACAGAGATACCTGGCACTTTGTCGTCAATGAAGTTGGCTGTTCTGGCACGTACTATGGGAAACTGACCTAAGACGAGGTGAGCTTCTTTGGCTGTGTCTCTTATACTTATTTCTTTGGCTTCTTCAAAGAGAGCTAAAAGCTCTTTGGCATTTTCAAGGTCATAGACAGGCTGTGTGATGATGGCACGTGCACCATAGTCAAGTTTTTTAATCATACGTTTTTTAAGGCTGTTCATGTCTTTTGCAGTAGCATTGCTCACAGCAAACGGATAGATGGGCTTCGGTGCAGGGTTTAGTGGCTTATTACTATAGTCTACACCTTTGTTTAAGTGGTGTATGATGCTTAAAAGCAAGGTAGAGTCACGTTCAAGTACACCTTTAACATCTGGTTGATCTGAGAATTTTGCAGGGTCACCCGTAAGTGCCAAGATACAACGTAAGTCAAAATCATTTGCACCAAGTAGGGTAGATTGCAATGAGAGTTTGTTTTTGTCTCTCATACTCATCGTAGCGATGACGGGTTTGTTAAATGTCTGTTGTACTTTAATGGCAGAGAGTACCCCTGACATTTTGAGTTTGGCTAAAGGGTTGTCGGTACATGAAAAGCCTGTAACTTTGTCTTGGAGGTTGTGCTTTTTGATATCTGCAATGATACCATCGATAGATGCACCATGTGGTGGATTGATCTCAACAGTAATAAATCTTTTTTCAAGGCAAAGAACGTCGCAAAATTTTTCAAACATGAATTTACTCTTTATAGTTTAATTAGTTATAATTCTACCTAAATAATGCATAGAAGGTTATTACAGAATAACCAAAGCATGATATATTAACAAATATTAATTAGGGATTATGATGACTAAACTAGCCGTATTTGACTTTGATTCAACACTGATGGATGGCGAGACCATCGACTTTTTGGCTGCACCACTTGGACTTGAAAAGTCTGTGGCAGAGATTACTGAAAGAGCAATGGCAGGGGAGTTAGACTTTTTTAAGTCTCTTGTAGCCAGAGTAGCGCTCATAGAAGGTTTGGAAGAAGAAAGAGTAAATGGTATCTGTTCTGAACTTCCTATGATGCCTGGTGCGTTTGAAGTTGTGGCTGGACTTAAAGAGAGAGGTTATACAGTGGTATGTTTCTCTGGTGGTTTTAGAAATGCAACAAAACCTGCATGTGAGAAGCTGGGTATTGATGCTGATTTTTCAAACTTTTTACATAGTGAAAGAGGTATCCTTACCGGTCAAGTTGGGGGAGAGATGATGTATGGAGAAGCCAAAGGTGATATGATCATACGTATGCAAGGTTTATTGGGTGTAAGTCGTGAAAATACGCTTGTTGTAGGTGATGGAGCCAATGATCTTAGTATGTTTGCCCATGCAGATACCCGTGTGGCATTTTGTGCAAAACCTATACTTAAAGAGGCAGCTACACATTGTGTAGATGAGAAAGATCTCACTCAGATACTTCAGATAGTAGACGCTCTGTAATGCAAAATAACAGTTGTAGTATAAAAGGCATTGTACGACAACTGTTTAGTTATAAAAAAGCTGTCATCTTAGGAAATGTACTTGCACTGCTTTCTACACTGCTTGTTGTCATTATTCCACTTTTTATTCCTATACTAGTAGATGAACTTTTATTGGGACAGGATCATGGATTCATCACTTGGATCTCTGAAAATATCTTTACTTCTGATACAAAAGGGTATGTACTCTTTGTCTTAGCAATCATCATCTTTCTTCGTGTGACCAGCGTACTTTTAAGCATTATGCAGAGTAAGATATTTACTGTCATATCAAAAAATATTACATATAAGATGAGAGAGTCATTACTTAAACATTTGAAACATGTTTCACTTAAAGAGTATGAGACGATGCGTGTAGGAGCAGTGACTTCCAAACTGGTCACAGATGTGGAAACCATAGACGGATTTGTAAGCAGTACCATCTCTAAATTTATCATCGCTTCTTTTGTGTTAATTTTTTCTGCTGTGGTATTATTTTGGATCCATTGGCAGCTTGCCGTTTTCATCTTGGTGACTAACCCAATCGTTGTCTTTTTTACTGCAAAACTTGCACGAAACATTGGTAAACTTAAAAAAGATGAGAACAAAGCGGTGGAAGTATTTCAGTCTGCGTTAAATGAAACTTTGGAACTCTTTCATCAAATTCGTGCAGCGAATAAAGAAGAGTACTTCTTTGACAAGAGTGAAGAAAAGGCCAGAGAACTGAAAGACCATGCTATTGCGTACGGGTATAAAAGTGAAGCTGCGATGAAGTATTCTTATTTGGTATTTTTGAGCGGCTATGAAGTCTTTAGGGCAGTGAGTATTTTAGCGGTGGCATATTCTGATCTCTCTGTGGGATTGATGCTTGCTATTTTTTCTTACCTCTGGGTGATGGTAACACCTACCCAAGATATCATTAACTTCCAATACGCACTCTCTACTGCAAAAGCGGCGTGTACACGCATTAACAGCATTTATGCGATGGAACAGGAACCAAAGAGGCAAGAGCAGATCAATCCTTTTGATTCTCAACATGCCATTGACATAGAGGTGAAGGATCTTTCATTTTCGTATCAGGAAAACAAAAGTATATTAACTAATATCAATATGTATATTGAAAAAGGTTCAAAGGTCGCTATTGTTGGAGCCAGTGGCTCCGGAAAGACAACGCTCTCTAACATACTTGTAGGTTTCTATCCCTTGGATGATGGAGAGGTTATGTATGGTGGTGTGTCTAACAAAGCACTAAAACTTTCAACTATAAGAGAAAATATTCATCTCATCTTGCAACATCCTAAACTCTTTAATGATACAATGTTGTTTAATCTAACGTTAGGCAAAGTTTATAGTGATGATGTTGTGCAAAATGCACTCGAGATCGCGCAGCTTACAGATGTCATAGAACGTTTAGATTTGGGACTTGATACGCTTGTTGGAAAAGATGGTATCAAGCTCAGTGGAGGGCAACGACAAAGAGTAGCAATAGCAAGGATGATCTTATCTGATCCCAAAGTGGTGATCTTTGATGAATCAACCTCGGCTTTAGATGTACATACAGAAGTGAGGCTGTTTGATGCACTGCATGACTTTTTGTCCCAAAAGACGGTGATTACTATCGCACATAGACTTAGTACTATTAAAAGTGCAGAGTTCATTTATGTGTTGGAAGATGGTAAGGTTGTTGATAGTGGTACACCAAAAGCACTATTGGCAAAAGACGAGAGTTATTTTTCTAGCATGGTTTAAAGGTACACATTGGATATTTTTCAAGCGATAATCATCGGTATTATCGAAGGCTTTACAGAGTTTTTACCCATCTCATCTACGGGGCATATGATCGTCGCCAGTGAATTCCTGGGCGTTTCTCAAGATGCATTGACCAAAGCCTATGAAGTGATCATCCAATTTGCTGCGATCCTTGCTGTTATGCTTATCTACAAAGAAAAAATTACTTTCAAACAAATAGACTTATGGCAAAAACTTTTTGTGGCTTTTCTTCCTCTGGCAATCGTCGGATACATCTTTAAAGATTATATAAAAACACTTTTTACCGTTGAAATAGTAGCCTGGATGTTCATTATTGGCGGGTTTGTTTTTCTCATAGTTGAGTATTTTTATGAAGAAAAAAAGGCACATGTTACACATGTCGAAAAAGTAAATTACAAACAGGCATTCTGGGTAGGCATAGCGCAGATATTTTCTCTGATCCCGGGTACCAGTCGAGCAGGTGCAACAATAATAGGTGGTTTACTTGTAGGTTTAGACAGAAAAACATCTATGGAGTTTTCATTCTTACTCGCTATACCTGTGATGGCAGCAGTGACAGGATATGATCTACTCAAATATTATCAAGATTTTACAGATGCCAACTGGGGTGCCTTTATTGCTGGTTTCATTGCTGCATTTGTTGTGGCTTATTTGACGATCAAACTTTTTCTTGCATTTATTCAAAGATTTACTTTTGTGGCATTTGGTATTTATAGAATACTTTTTGGAGTGATTTTATTGACGATGATATAATTTTTATAGGTATGAATTTATAGAACCTCTTACGGGAGTTTCTCTTAAGTTCAAAAAGATTTTTTGGACATGAATGAGGGGTACCTCATATTTTAAAGGTATATAATGAAATTTAGTGAATTTAATTTTCATGCTGATTTAGCAAA
>NZ_JBFENQ010000018.1:0-18609 GCF_041551015.1 Sulfurovum sp.
AAAACGATTTAAGTATGTTACAATTTTACCAATGAATAATATAGATAAAGAACAATACCTCATAAACAAACTAAGTTCCAAGCATATTGGTGATGATGCCGCAGTGATAGGAGACACTCTCTACAGTATGGATGCCTTCTTTGAAGATACCCATTATAAACGTGAGTGGATGAGCATCGCACAGATAGGACGAAAGGCAATGCTTATCAACATCTCTGATGCCATTGCGATGAATGCACAGCCACAATATGCTCTTGTTACAGTCTCGATACCTAAAGATATGACAGAGACAGAGATAGATGAACTAACCCTTAGTATGGAAAACACAGCTAAAGAGTATGGTTGTGAGATCATCGGTGGTGACACAATAGGTGGAGACAAATTGCACCTTTCAATTACCATCGTTTCGAAAAGTGATACACCTCTTTTACGTACAGGATTAAAAGAGGGGGATCTATTAGCTTATACAGGCGTACTTGGTGAGAGTAAACGAGACTTGGATGCACTTTTTAGAGGTGAAAACATAGCTGATAATTCACGTTTCTTAAACCCTACATTAAGGGTAGATTTTGTAGCTAAAGCTAGACCATATTTACGTACAGGGATGGACATTTCAGATGGACTCTTTTGTGATACGAACAAGATGTTAGATATTAATAAATATGGATTTGATGAATTTGATGAAATCATCGATGAAGTAGGCCTTAGCGGGGAAGAATTTGAAATGCTGGTAAGCTTTGCACCAGAACATTATACTGAAGTGATGCAGATAGCCAAAGAGACAAATACACCTTTAACTGTCTATGCAAAAGTGGCTAAAAACAATACTAGATACAAGTGCAAAAGTCATCACTTTCAATAAGTAGGAAAGGTACTACTTACCTTTCCATTCAGCTTTCATTTTTCGCCTAAATGCTTCATGCACTTCTTCCATAAGTTTCTTTGCTTCATTGTCATAAACAAAGTCCGCTTTATACTCTCTTTCGACCGATTTTACATACGCTTGAAGTGCTTCTATTTCGCTCTTGGTGTTGTGAGTGGTAAAAAGGTACTTCATCCCACTTTCTGTATCATAACTCTTTCTAGCAGTCTCGATATAGACTTTACTTGATTTTAATACGACTGTATGATCAGGGAGCATTTCATAGCGCTGTATCCTAGCCCCATAAGGACTATCGTATGCTTTTCCTTTTCTATCCCAAAAACTATAAAGAGTGATATGTGTACCATTGATCTCATAAGTTCCTGTTTGCATACTTTTATCTGCACACGTACCTGTACTGTCTTTTAAAATCAAACTCAAAACAAATATAAGGTCATTATTACGTTCTTCTTTGTAAAGCTTCATCACTTCACCTTTACTGTCATAAATCTCATATGACTCCGTTACAATAGAAAAATCTTGATTGCCTATCGTGATATGTTCAAGTTCTGCAGTGGCGAAGAGAGTAGTTAATGTGAGGAGAATAAGTAAAAAGAGTTTCATAGTATTTTCTCCGATATATTTCTGTTGGCTAAAGCACGTGGGTAGTCACGTTTTACTGCTACAGATTCTGCTCTTTTTCTTAGTGTGTCTTCATCTAACTGTATAGCATTTGTAAATTCACGTTTACCTATACTACTGATCTCTACGTATCCTAACTCAACGAATTGTTTAGTGATTGCATCTATCATATCTAAGACAGAAGAGACTTTGACTATTTCACATCTGGCATAATGTTCACGTGGGAAAGAGACTTCTGCTACACGTAAAGTTGGGTCATCTCCAGGGATTTGCTGTGCGCCAAAAAGTGGTTTGCTTCCTACCGTGGCATTACTGAAAGCTGGTAAGTATTGAGAGAGATGTTCAATAGCAGCTTTTGTACGCTTTTCAGTTTCCTCATGTGTCCAAGATTTTTCTATCTTGTCTATGAAGTCTTGACCCAATCTGGGTTGGCAGCTTACAAGAGAATTTGCAACCAGACCATCTTCATAAAGTGTGATATCTTTGGTCATGCCATGCAGTTGAAAATATCCTCCAGGGTAGGGAGTAAACTGTCCCATTCCTTGGGGAGTACCACGCTCTCCATGAAAGACAATTTCAGGAAATTGTGTACCCTTACATCCATCCCAGTGACTTACATAGGCTGCTTTGAATTCTACCATAGACTTGCAGGGTGCTCCCAAGAGATCATCTATTTTTCCTGTCCTAAATCCTGCAGCATTAATGAGATAGTCAAAAGATTCTGTATGACTTTCATCTTCCTTGACATAACTGATATTCCAAGCTTCTGTTTCAAAGTTTTGCTGCACATTATATACAATGCTGTTTGTATGCAGTATGACAGAATCTAACGCTTCAAGGATCATTTGGGCACCTGCAGCAAGTCTAAAGAGGTTTAGACCATACTCTTGAACCATGATAAGAGGAAACTGTACTTTATCCAGATCGATGTTCTTCGCTACTGGGATCATCCACTCATCAGATGTTTTAGGTGTTTTAACCAATTCTTTTTCTTTGAATCGTTTTATCTCTTCTTTTGTATAAATTTGATAATAGTTTTCTGGTTTTCCAAGTACTTCATTCTTAGGGTCTTTAGCGATATGAGCTTTATATTCATCTGTAAGTAACTTAAGGCGTGGCAGTAGTGCATCAGGGGAAGAACTGTCAGTGATTGGCAACACTATTACAGTAGGTCTGTAGTCAACTACAAAAGGGTAGAAGCGTAAAAAATCTATGGATTGTTTAAGTAGAGTAATGCACTGTTCATCTGAAATTTCACGATAGAGATTTCCTCCTGCATGTAAATGACACCAAGGAGGCCCACTCACTAAGCTTGCATCCTTTTCAAACAGTGTCACATTTAATCCAAGCTGACCAAAATAAAGTGCTGCACTTGATCCTGCAACACCTCCTCCTATGATGGCAATTTTTGCTTTATTATCTATAGTACTCATAGTAGTTCAAGTAACTCCGAAAAATCATCTATTATAACTGTGGGATTATGTACCCCGATGTCTTCACCATAATTATACCCATATGTCACACCAACACTTTGCATACCTGCTGTATTTGCAGCCAATATATCATTTTTAGAATCACCGACCATCACACACTCTTCTACACTGACATTCATCTTTTCACAAGCATGCAGCAAGGGCAGAGGATCTGGTTTCTTTTTATCTAAACTGTCTCCACCAAGAATGAGCTCAAACAGTCCAGAGAGTGTTAAGCTCTCTAAAATAGGTTCAACAAAAGCAAATGGCTTGTTGGTAACGATAGCCAAACGGTAATCCATTTCCTTTAAACACGTAAGTGTAGCAGGAACATTCGAGTAGGGAACCGTAGCCACACATAGGTTTTTTGCATAAAAAGCTAAAAAGATATCGAGTGCATCAGAACATAAATCAGCATCAAGATTTTCATCTATCTCCCTTTGTCCTGACAGAGCACGTTGTACTAGCATCTGTGCGCCATTTCCTACCCAACCGTCTATAATCTCTTCACTGAAGGTCTCACGATTTAAGGTCTGTAACATATGGTTTACAGCCAATGCCAGATCTGGTCCACTATTAATAAGAGTGCCATCTAGATCAAATAAAATGACCTTTTTATTATTGAATTTCAAATTTAAAACCTTGCTCTAACTTTTAATGCATAACTTATTTATATCATTCAAGGTGATTATACATTTTTTATCTAAAAATGCTGTATCTACAGAAAATATGTAACTTTATGCCATAAGAGTGTTACTGATTTGAGTTTTTAGTATTCTTTGAATTTTTCGTGGAACAACTCCTACGTTTCCTGAATAACTATACCTCCGGAGTTGGACCCGAATCATTTTTCAAATGGTATCTGTAGTCTTTCCATATAAAAAACATACCTAAAAAATAGAGTTGCATTAATAGTGCTAAATTCCACTCAACGATATTTTCGCTTTCATATGTTTTTGTATGTGCAACCTCCAATACACCATGTACAATACCAATGGCCAACATCAAAACTATGAGAACTAGCTGATACTGTAGAAACCTCGGTTTTACTACACCTTCCTGCAAAACATTGTAATGTTGTCTTAGCAGTAATATTTGAGCAATTGGTATACATATAAAATAGACCAAAATACCATATCGGCGCATAAAACGATTTACTTCTCCTGTGGTGCCTAAAAAATCAATATAGATAATAAAAAAAATCGCGCCAACTATTCCCAGCCATAAAATGATACGAGCCATGTTGGTAGTGTGACCATAAAGTTGATCCAACCATTGTCGAACATATATCCAGAACCATATCAGTAAGACGCCGTATGCGATCATAGTTGCACGAAATATAAATATTGAATCACCACTTCGTGCAGCTTTACTAATAGTAGTACATCCATCTATATATGGTATGCACCAAGGAATGAATCCTTGATATGCACTTAACAGGTAAACTACATTTGAAATAAACAATGGCAGTATTGTTATTATTAATGCAAGTATTCTGGGCTGCATTTAACTATTCATCAGGGGAATACATTGTCCCTCTATTTCTTTATCTTTCATAGTTAGAGTATACAAAAAATGTCTCCCTATTACAAGAAATAATAACCCGTTAAAGATTAAAGGCTATATTTTCCTTTTCATACTACATACTCTGATACGTTATTTGCAACGTCTAACTTAATAACCTTTAAGCTAAAATACCAATATATAAAATTGAAAGAAGCTCATGAACCTAATCTACCCTCTAAACGTCAAAAATGAATTTGTATTTAACTCCTCTCCTAGAGATTTTACCGTAGAAGAGATACCTCTTTATGAGTTTACAGGGGAGGGTGAACATCTTGTACTTAAAGTACGTAAAAAAGAGTTAACAACATGGGAAATGCTTGATGTTATTTCCAATCATGTGGGGATACGCCGTCGTGATATGGGTTACGCTGGACTTAAAGACAAACATGCTATGACGATACAGTACATCTCAGTGATGGCAATCCATGAAGAGAAACTCAAAGCATTTACACATGATAAGATCAAAATTTTAGATATGGTACGCCATAACAATAAAATACGTGTAGGGCATCTTAAAGGAAATCGTTTTAAGATCCGTTTGAAAAAAGTACTTGGTGTGCAAAAAGACAAACTGGACTCTGTACTTAAATGGATAAAGGCCAACGGTGTACCAAACTATTTTGGAAACCAACGTTTTGGAACCGATGGTAATAACTGGGAAGATGGGAAAAAACTCATAGAGGGTAAACTCAAAATACGTGATAGAAAGACTAAAGAGTTTTTGATGGGTGCATACCAAAGTTACCTCTTTAACAACTGGCTCTCTAAACGTATGGAACTCAATCATCTACTCGAAAAGTTTACCGAAGCTGAGACAGAACAGGTATTAAACTTACCAGAAGGCTCACTAAAAGGTACTAAATCTCAGCCAAACTTCTTTAAACTTGTGGAAGGTGATGTGATGATGCATTACCCTTATGGACGTTTATTTAATGTAGAGAACCTAGAAGAAGAAGCCAAACGATTTGAAGCTAAAGATATCGCACCTGCAGGACTACTTCCCGGGAAAAAGACAGAGTTAGCTGAGGGAACGGCAGGTCTTATCGAAGCACCTTTTGCTGAGGATATCAATTTAAATGGCGCCAGACGTTATGCCTGGATACAAGTCACAGATATTCAAAAGAATTATGTAGAAGAAAAAGCCCATTATGAATTGAGTTTTTCATTACCTAAAGGATGTTACGCAACAAATGTACTGGATGTTTTAAGAGGTCAACAAGCCTAACACTTATAAACTCTTTTCGTAAATTTTAAAAAATATTTCACACTTATTACACTTTTCTACTCTATTATATAAAACTAAAATATAAAAGGAGTCTAGAATGGTAAGAAAAAATCTTAAGCTTACAGGTGCGATAAGCATACTTGCATCAGCTTTGATCTTTAATGCATGTACACCTCAAGAACGTGCTTTTGCTACCGGAGTGGGTGTTGGTGCTATTGTCGTTGCTTCTGTCTACAGTTATCCTCATTATTATGGTCATCCATACTATTATTACAGTGGTAGATATTATTATGGTGGATATTATCGTGATGGATATTATTATTATAAAGGTCAGCGATTTAGAAATGGACATTACTTCCATCATGGATATAGATACCATCATGGACATCGTTATCGTGCACGTGTAGGACAATATGGCTATTATCAAAATAGTGAACAATATAATAATCGCCACAGATATAGATAGGTACTGAAATTGTAAATTGAAGGAAATATTATCTTAGATACAACAGGGATTGGGTTTGTTTCGTTGGTAGTCGAGACAACAATGTTTTTCTAAAAGGAGGAAGAATAAAAAAAACTGCCATACCTAAGATATGTTCAAATTATAACTAAATAAGATAAAATTTGTCTTAATTAGAATATTATACTTGTAATTTGTCTAAATTATTTTTTAAACCTAACATGCAAGTCAGTTCACCATCTTAAAAATATCCTCTGTATAAAATTCTATATATCGATATACTGTGCATAAATCAGTGAACAAATAGTTTATCTCCATGCAAATTTCCTTAGAATTTAACTTAACATATTATATGAGTGGATAGAGAATAAGTTTAAAAAGTTTATTTTTTAGGTGACATAAAGGATTACTTATTATCCATGTATTATCAAAGCAAGAGTAATGACTGTTAAATTTGTAATTACCACAAGTAATATAAGAGTTTTATCAGATTTGTTCCATTTATCTATACAAAAAAGTTCAGACAGTATTTTTTTCATTATGTGGCATTAATCTTACGTTTTAATGTTGTACCATCATCATAGTGGTAGATTACTTGTATAAGGACTCCACGCTTATTAAGTACTTCCTCAGTATACATTAGTGTTCTTTTCATTGTTTAATCCATAAATTTAATTTATTAATTAACATAATACCAATCATTATGTAATATTTATGTAACATTTATTTATAAAGTTTCTTATGCTTTTTATATATATTTAACACACAAGCCAATTTTCCATCTTAAAAATATCCTCTGTAGAAGGCATTCCTTTCCATCCATTAGTTTCCAAATACATCATTTTATTGCCAAAGTAACCTACGATGTATTTTTCTTTATAGATTGGAAATGTACCTGAGTGAAACATGGCAAAAATATCTTCATAATTTTTTGCTGTTTCATAATAGGAGAAATCAAAACTATGTAGCGCTATCATAGCCGTTTTAAGCATCTCATTTTTATGCATAGACATACTTAGAACATAATATGATGGATAGGGCACTGCCGGATTATCTAGTAGATCACAGATATATAATCTTTCTTTCTTTTTATTATACATAGTGACATTCTAGTGTTAGTAGCAAAAAATAGATAATAATATGTCAATTTGACATATTATTATCTAAATCATGAGAAAACAATTATTAATTCACACTTACTTCATATATGCTCAGTATACTTGATGAATAAATAAAAGATTTTGATTGTGTATCACAACTATAGGTTTCCCCTGAGTTGGTAATAATAGAGGGTATAAAATGATCACATGTGATAAAGAAATAAGTCGATGCCTAGAAAATATGGAGAAGGGTATTCCGATTTTTTCTTTACGTTCTATTCAGGAATATATCGAATTTGCGAAGAAAGAAAATTTAGATGCTCGCTATTTTTCTATTGTGGATTGCGGATTTATTGTATATAAAGATACGACCATTTTTCTCACATCACAGGAAGAGGGAACTATACTGTCTCTCAATCCAATGACAACATAGTCAAAATATGTTTTTACTCTTCTAAAAGATCTTTATCTTCCTTAAGTACATAAATATATGTATCTACATCAAGTTCATCATATCTCTCTACACTGACCTCTGTTCGGACAAACTCATCTCCCTCAAACTCATCTAGATAGTCCCAGTGATCATCTAGATTACGTGAGTAAAATAAGTAGCCATGTACTGTATCCCCATGAGCATCAAGTTTTATACCTGGGTACCCCATGGAGGCTGACCACCCCGCACCTATAAGATTTCCTTGTACTGTTGCAGGAACAAACTTACCAGTGATATTTTCCAGTACATGACCATTTGGACAATTTGGCATGAGTGTACCATATACAAAAAGTGATTCCATCTATCTAACCTTTACTATTTCGTGAAAGAATTCTAGCATAGATTTTATTTGGAAGATTCTTCTATGGTAGGGCATAAAGTAAAATTGACTACAATACAACAATCAACAAAAGGAAACCTATGGCTTATGATCTTAAAGATAAACTTGTGATAGCGATCTCTTCTCGTGCACTGTTCAGCCTAGAAGAAGAAAACAGCATCTTTGACAAAGAGGGATTAGAAGCATATTATGATTATCAACTGTCTCATTTAGATGATCCTTTGTCTAAAGGATCTGCATTTAGATTTGTACAAAACCTGCTTGCTATTAATAAAAAATTTGATAATAAACTCATAGAAGTCATCATCCTTTCCCGGAACAATGCTGCAACAGGCTTACGCATTGGACGATCCATAGAACATTACAACTTAGATATAGAACGTACTGGATGGACAGCAGGTACACCTGTAAGCAGATACCTTGAAGCCTTTAAAGTAGACCTGTTTCTTTCTGTTCATTCACCAGATGTTGAAGAGGCTGTAAACTCTGGTGTAGCAGCGGCAACCATACTGCCACATACACCTATCACATCAACAGAAAGTGACATGGTGAAGATCGCTTTTGATGGTGATGCTGTGATATTTGGTGATGAGAGTGAAAAAGTCTATCAAGAAAAAGGTTTGGAAGCGTTCATCGAGCACGAACGTGAAAATGCGCAAAATCCACTTAGTAAAGGACCATTTTTTAAATTCCTTAAAACCATATCAGAGATACAGGACAAGTTTCCTATGGAAGGTTCACCCATTCGCACAGCTCTTGTGACTGCTAGAAACTTCTCTACACACGAAAGAGTATTGGGAACATTAGAGGGCTGGGGTGTTCGTGTTGATGAAGCCTTTTTCCAAGGCGGCGTACAAAAATACGAAGTAATAAAAGCGTTTGGAGCAGACATCTTTTTCGATGATCAAGACACACATTTAAAAGACACTTCCAAAGAGACTCCTTCTGCAAAGGTACCGTATATACGTTGATAGTATTTAATATTACATGTATTTATTCATTTTTTCTTTCTCTAATAAAATACTTAATCATCCACTAAAATTAATTAATAAACTAAAATCTTATCACTTTTTATGAATATATTAAATTATTTGTAGTTATAATGCATTTAGTCAATTAGCTAACAAAGGGTAAACTTTATGTCAAAAGTAGAATATGTAGGACCAAGGGTAGAGGTATCAAATCATGGTATCGTTTACAAAAAATCAAAAGAGGATAAATATGTTTATCTCATGACAGCCTTAGAAATTCTTAAGGATATTGACAATGATTATGAAAAGAAACCATTTTATATCCATAATTTTGAAAACAAACCGTTTCACGAAGAAGACTTACATACGATTTTAAAATACTATGAAAATGACATTGAAGAGTGTGTTTCCAAAGAGTGTGAAAGATATCAACAGAAGATTCAGCATGAGATAGAATATATACAACATTTAGCACATCTGTCAAACATTGATAAAGAAGTATGGATAAAGAACATTGAAATCATGAAAGATTATAGAATTCAGAGAGCCATTAATAAAATATATTATATGCATTGTATTCAAAACATAATAGAAGTGATCAGACATAAAAAAATCAAAGAGATCATGACACCTTTTAATAAAAATTTTTTTCATGTATTAAATACGCTAAAAGGTACACTCATCACAGGCAAACCTTCATTAGATGCAAGAGTCCTAGAAGAAAATAATAAAGATGGCAATATGATTTTAAGATTATCTATAAAAAGATAATATAACCATTTTTACAATAAGCTGAGTTTTATATTTTACTTTCGCTTCTCATAAAACTCAGCTTTAAACTGCTCAAATCTTCCTTCTAAAATAGCCTCTCTCATCTGCGTCATCAAGTTCAAATAATAATAGAGGTTATGAATCGTTCCCAATCTAAAATATGTTATCTCTCTAGCACGGAAGAGGTGACGTAAATATGCACGTGAGTACGTTTGACAAACCATACAGCCGCATTCCGGATCAATAGGGCCTTCATCAGTCGTGTACTCAGCCTTTTTAATGTTTACTTTTCCAAAACTTGTAAAGAGTGTACCATTACGTGCATTTCTAGTAGGCATCACACAATCAAACATATCTACACCACGTGCAACATTTTCTACCAGATCTTCAGGTGTTCCTACTCCCATAAGATAACGAGGTTTCTCTTCTGGCATAAACTGTGTGGTCCACTCTACCGTATCATACATATCCTGGTTGGCTTCACCTACACTTAGCCCACCAATAGCAAAACCATCATAATCCATAGCGCATAATTCTTTGGCTGACTTTTCACGAAAAGCATTATCCGTACCACCTTGGATAATAGCAAAGATATTTTGATCAACACCTATACCTTCTTCTTGTTTAGCTCTAAAGTAGTCTATAGATTCCTGTGCCCACCGTGTAGTACGTTCGATGCTGGCTTTAATACGTTCTTGCGTAGCGGGAAGAGCTACAAGATCATCAAGGATCATCATGATATCTGAACCCAAATTATGTTGAATGTCTATGACTTTTTTAGGGGTAAAATAGTGTTTACTTCCATCAAGGTGACTTCTAAAAGTGATACCCCCTTCATCAATCTTAACATTGTCTGAGAGTGAAAAAGCCTGGAATCCTCCACTATCTGTCAGAAAACTTTTAGGATACTTTGTAAACCCATGCAATTTCCCCATGGTCTTGATCGTTTCATCTCCCGGACGAATATATAGATGATAGGTATTACCCAAAATAATCTCTGGTTTGATGAATGTAGCAAGATCTGTTGCATCAAGTGATTTCACAGCACCTACAGTACCAACAGGCATAAATACCGGTGTTTGTATAGTTGAATGGGCTGTTTTTATAGTACAAGCTCTTGCTTTACCATCTGTTTTATCTATCTGAAATTCCATTGTGTTATAATATCCCTCAAAAATAATTACGAAAGTATATCTATATTTTACAAAATAAGACAAAAGCAACTGCCCATCTGGCCCCTTACTTATGAAGAGTTTAAGGTGCACATAGTCAGAATAGGTTTTCTTATTTAGTGTATCTATGCAAAGGATTTTCATCAAAAACATACTTATCTTAGCTAGTGGTAGCATCGCTAAACATTTTATAGAATGGGTCAGTAAAAATAGAGTTGCTGAAAATCAATACTATGTGACATGCTATAAAGCACATACAACACCAGATAAAATGGGTAAGAACATTACAGTCATTGATGCTGACCCCACAAGTTTTTCAAAACTTAAGAACATCATGGATGCCACTAAATTCTCTAATCTGTTTATCGTTATGGAAGATATTGAAGATGCTCGCTATGTACTTAAGAATATTGCTCTTATTAACACTAAAATACGTATAGTACTTGTAAATCAATGGGATGATGAAGAGATAGGAAAAGAGCAGGAAAACATCACTATAGTGCACAGTAATCAACTTATAGCCGCCCATCTTTATGACCAACTTCCCAATGTACCTCTAGTCGCTCAGAATGTTGGACTTGGACAAGGTGAGATAATGGAAGTACATGTACCTTTTGGAAGTGCTTATGCCTATAGACATATAGGCTCCATACTTCAAAATCAATGGAAGATCGCTGCTCTCTACAGAGATGAGAAACAGATCCTTCCAACAAATGCCACTATGATACGTCCAAATGACACCTTACTCATCGTAGGAAAACCAATCGTGCTTGATGGTGTATACAAGACTATCAACAAGAGGATAGGTCTTTTCCCTGAACCATTTGGTAAGAATGTTTATCTCATTTTAGATTTTAAACATGACAAAAAAAATGCATTACTTTACCTCAAAGAGAGTATTTATCTTATAGAGAAATTAGAAGATAAAGAGTTGTTTGTCAGAATCATTCATCCAAATAACTTTAAATTGATAGATGAACTCAAAGCGCTGGAATCAGAACAGGTCACAATCTCGATCTCTTATGAAAATAAAGATATTAAGTCACTCGTAGTAAATGATATCCATGATTTTAATATCGGGCTTATTATGAACAGTATCCCGACATTTGAGGCAGATGATCTTAAAGAAACACTCTATGACTTAAAAAAGTTGGTTTTCCTTTTTGGTGATAAACTCCTCTATAACATTAAAAGGTCTGTAGTCCTTATGAGTGAAAATGAAAAGATGGAATCTATCTCATCTACAGCCTTTGATATTTCTGAGACATTGGGGTTAGGAATTACACTTGGTGACTTTGACCCAGAAGGAGACTTTGAGAGTAAAAAAATGATCATAGAACATTATGAGACACTCTCACATATTTTTAATATGGAAATGAAGATCGAACAAAAAGTAGCAAACCCTATACGTGAACTTTCAAATATGGAAGATATACTCCAAATAGCACCTTTTGAAAAGCGTCTCAATACAGACAATCTTAGAAAACTCATCTCTAACAAAATACAAGACTTTATCCTCACCACAAATAGACACCCAAAACTGCTTGTTCCTTTCGCAATTACTGAGTCTTAAATTGAGGCTCTGCTTGCGTACAAAACCCTTTAAAACGATACTTAATCACAAATAAGATAAAATAAAGCCAATAATTACGCGCAAGGTTTTACTAGATGATCGTTCCTATCGAATTAGCACATACTCAGAATATTACTTATGACATCACGATTGATGCACTACCACAACTTACTTTTGATACCAATGTCGTTGTGGTTACAAATCCGACAGTTGCGGGGTATCATCTAGAAACACTTCTTTCTCACCTAAGTGCCACAAAACTTAATGTAGTAACCATTCCTGATGGAGAAGGGTACAAGACCTTAGAAACAGTAGAAACTATCCTGAATGAATGTTTTGAACATAAGCTTGATAGAAAATCTCTACTTATCGCCTTCGGTGGTGGTGTCATAGGTGATATGACAGGGTTTACGGCAAGCCTTTATCAAAGAGGTATAGACTTTATACAGATACCTACAACACTACTTAGCCAAGTTGATGCCAGTGTAGGTGGGAAAACAGGAGTCAATAACAAATATGGTAAAAATCTTATAGGTGCCTTCTATCAACCCAAAGCCGTTTACATAGATCCGGCATTTTTGAAAACATTACCTTCAAGAGAGTTTGCTGCAGGTATCGCAGAAATAGTCAAAATGGCTGTGATGTTCGACAAGTCATATTTTGAATTCTTACAAAAGGCTGATTTTAATGATACAGAGACACTCAAAGAAGTGATTAAAAAGAGTGTAGAGCTTAAAGCAAGGGTAGTAAATCAAGATGAAAAAGAAGCAGGCATACGTGCTGTACTTAATTACGGACATACCTTTGGACACGTAGTTGAAAATGAAACCAACTACACTACCTACCTACATGGAGAAGCAGTAGCTATAGGTATGGTGATGGCTAATGCTCTTGCTGTAGAGCTTGGGTTGTTCACACAGGAAGAGGCTGACGAGGTTAAAACTCTTTTAGAAAAATCTTCACTACCTACAGAATATGTGATCAAAGATGTAGATGACTTTTATGAACATTTCTTTTTAGACAAAAAAAGCGCCAGAGGGAGTATCAAGTTTATCTTACCTCAGGGTATAGGTAATTTTAAAATTGTATCTGACATTGATGAAGGTGTCGTAAAAAAAGTACTTCGCAGCTTTGGAGAAGAAAAATGATGTTAAAAAATATATTTATAGCTTTTTCCCTTTTATCTTTTAATGCAAGTTTTGCTGAGCCAACTAATGCTAGAGAAACCTATGAAATAAATAGTAGTATGGAAAGAGTGGAAGAACAAAATCCTCTTGACAGGCAAAAAATAAATCAACTTCTTATTCAAAAAGAAGCTCTCGATAAAGAACTTTCTGAAAATAATATCTGGTCAAAGATCTACAGTAACTATCATACATACAAAGAACTCGAAGAACAACAGATAACATTGGAAGCAAAAATTGAGCGTTTGGAAAAAATAACAAAAAGAACTAATGAAGAAAAGGAAGAGTTACAAGCTGCACAAGAGAACATGATCACACTTCTTGGTAAACTTCAACTTTTAAAAGAGTATGAAAAAGACCCTTTTAAAGAGTTTCTTACACCTCCTGCTCTAGATGCTGTACCTAAAGTAGAAAGCCCTTTTGCTGTGATCGGTGCACTTTCCTATAGAGAAAAACTCCAATCTGATATAAAGATGTACAATAACAGATATGAATCGCTACAATCTATTGTAGAAAAGTTTAAGGAAAAACAGCTCATTCTCAAAAAACTTTTAACGTTAGATCCACTAAATTTAGACTATATTAATGAACAAAAAGACACGGTAGATCAAATTAAAACATTTATTCCTGTCCTAGAGATCTTCAAAACAACAAAAAATGTACATAGTAAAAAAATTGATGAAATCGAGCTCAATCTCAAAAATGACATTCAAAGAGAGATAGAAAGAACTGTGACGATCGGAGCGATCATCCTTTTCTTTATTTTCCTTTTATTTTTTATTAAATATTTTGTTAAAAAATATATGTCAGACAATGAAAATTTTTATGCTATCAACAAAGCACTCAATATCTCTTTTGTAAGTATTTTACTTTTAACCTTACTCTTTGCCTATATAGAAAATGTAAGTTACCTTGTCACGATTCTTGGTTTTGCCTCAGCCGGTATTGCCATTGCTATGAAAGACTGGTTCATGTCTCTTATGGGGTGGGCGACAATTGTAATTGGAGGTTCTATACATGTTGGTGATAGAGTACGATTTGTACGAGAAGGTGTAGAGTATGTAGGAGATATCGTCGATATCTCAATGCTTCGTATAACAATGCATGAAGATATCAATCTAACGTCCTACATGACAAACAGAAGAGCAGGGCGTATGATCTTCATCCCAAACAACTACATATTTACTGATATGATCGCGAACTACTCTCACTCTGGACTAAAAACAGTATGGGATGGAATAGATTTTGTCATTACTTTTGATTCTGATGCCCATAAAGCTACACAAATTGCTAAAGAGATCACAAAAAAATACTCAAAAGGGTATACAGAGATCACAAGAAAGCAGCTCAACAAACTTAGAAGTAAATACGGTATGAGAAACACAAATGTTGAGCCTCGTATCTTTGTACATATTGAACCTTATGGCTTAAAAATATCAGCATGGTATCTTACTAACTCGTTTGCAACTATGACACTTAGAAGTACTATTTCGATTGAGATAATCTCACGTATTCAAGAAGAAGAGAAGATTCAACTTGCTTTTCCTACACAATCTATATACGTGGATCAAAATGTACCTAAACCTGAAATTGAATTGGATGATATAGATCCAAAAACATGGATTTGATTATGCAAAAAGTCTATTTTAAAACCTTTGGATGTCGTACCAATCAGTTTGATACGCAAGTAATGATGTCAAAGCTTAAAGACTATGAACTAACAGATAATGAACTAAACTCTGACTACATCGTAGTAAACTCATGTACTGTCACAAATGGTGCGGACTCTTCTGTTCGTAATTACATTGCTTCGATGAAACGTAAAAACCCAAATGCAAAAGTAGTACTTGCAGGCTGTGGATCACACTCAAAAGGTGAGTCTTTATTTGAGGATAAAAAAGTATTTGGTGTCATAGGTCATTCTGAAAAAGAAAATATCAATGCTGTACTTAAAAATGAAACACCTTTTTATCAGATAGGTGATCTTGAACATATTGATTCAACTATAGTTGAAGAGTTTGTAGGTAAAAGCAGGGCTTTTATCAAGATACAGGAGGGGTGTGACTTTGCATGTTCTTATTGTATCATCCCACAGGTGCGTGGTGCGGCACGTTCTCATAAAGAAGAGACCATTCTGGAGCAAATATCTAAGCTTGCAGCAAATGGATTTGGAGAATTTATCCTTACAGGAACAAATGTCGGAAGTTATGGTCTCGACCACAACACATCCATGGCCAAACTGTTGAAGAAAATGAGCATGATACGTGGTGTAAGACGTATACGCATAGGAAGTCTGGAACCTATACAGATAGACGATGAGTTTATGGAACTACTTAAAGAACCATGGATGGCAAAACACCTACACATTGCCTTACAGCATACCAGTGACAAAATGCTCAAACTAATGAACAGACGCAATGAGTATAAAACAGATCTTGAACTTTTCAGAAAAATAGCAGATCAAGGTTATGCTTTGGGAACTGACTATATAGTTGGACACCCAGGTGAAGATGATAAAGAGTGGGCTGAAGCAATTTCAAGAGTCAAAAATTTACCACTGACACATGTTCATGCTTTCTCATATTCCAAGAGGGACAACACTCCTTCTGCAACGATGAAATCTGAAGTAAGAGGTAACATAGCAAAAGATCGTCACCGTGAACTCACAGATATTATTAAAGCAAAAAACTTTGCTTTTAGACGTGAGCATACTCAAAACCTTGAAGTCTTACTGGAAAGTGGTAAAGATGGTATCTATCATGGATTTGATCAATACTTCAATAAAGTATCTGTTAAAAGTGATGAAGACCTAAGCGCAAACTGGGTCTTTCTAAATGACGTGGAGGTAACCAATGAAGGCAATAAAGCCAAAATTTAATTCATTAGCACTTAATTCCTCAAACATTAAAATCATTGCGGGGCTGCTTGTAGTGTTAATTATATTGCTTTCTTTTGCAACCTTTAGAGATACAGATACCCTCATTACACATGATCAAGCAAATACACTTTATACTGAAGGCAAAATACAAAAAGTCATCATAGATGGTGATTTCATACGCCTAAAAACAGATACTATCACCTATAAGATATATAAAGATGCTGTCAATAAAGCAGCTTTTTTTACCAAATACCCTGTAGAAGTACGTAAAGACAACAGCTATCTTTTTGATCTGCTTTCATTACTTATCATCATTGCTGCATTTGGTTTTTTATATAAACTGATGAAACAAAATAGACTACAGCAACTTAAACACATAAGATCAGCCTCTAAAGCAGATGAAACACCTGCGAATGAACCTGTACAGGCACTTACTTCCAATGTAACCTTTTCTGATGTAGCGGGAATAAAAGATGTAAAAGAGGAGCTTGAAGAGATTATTGATTTTCTTAGAGAACCGCAAAAATATCGTGACTTAGACATACGTTTACCCAAAGGTGTACTTCTTGTAGGACCTCCAGGTGTAGGGAAAACACTCATATCAAAAGCTGTTGCTGGCGAGGCAAATGTACCTTTCTTTTACCAAAGTGGTGCCTCTTTTGTACATATTTATGTAGGAATGGGTGCTAAAAGAGTCTCTGAACTCTTTAAAAAAGCAAAACAGATGGCACCAAGTATAGTCTTTATAGATGAGATAGATGCTGTTGGTAAAAGCCGCGGTGAATTTAGAAATGATGAGAGAGAGGCCACACTCAATCAGCTACTCACAGAGATGGATGGTTTTGAAGAGAGTTCAGGTGTTATAGTCATCGGTGCTACCAATAAAATTGAGATGCTGGATGAAGCACTGCTTCGTGCAGGGCGTTTCGATAGACGTATACATATTTCACTGCCTGACCTGGAAGACAGAGCAAAAACACTTGAGCTCTACCTTGCGCAGAAGCCAAATAATGTAGACATAGATCTTGTTGCCCGCATGACCGTAGGGTTTAACTCTGCAGCACTCGACACACTTACAAATGAAGCTGCTATTTATGCCATGAGAGAAAGGCGCAGTGTGGTTGAAACTTCTGACTTTGAAGCGGTAAAAGAGAAAGTCTTACTGGGAAAACGAAAGATACTCTCATTCACAGAGGAAGAGAGAGAGATTCAAGCCATTTATCAAGCGGCAAAAGCTGTTATAGCTACATGGCTGGATGTTGAATTTGAAAAAATAGGTATTGTAAATACCAGACTGCTCAGTCAGGATCATGAAATACTATCCAAAAGTCAACTTCTCTCACGCATTAAAGTCTATCTTGCCGGTAGTATCGCTACGAAGATACACTATAATGAACAATTCACCAATGCAAGCACAGACATTGCTCAGGCAAAAGAGATAATCAGAAAAGTGGTTTACGAGTATGTTATGAGTGAAAATTTCATTGTAAACCCAAAACAAGAAGAAGACCTTTTACGTGAATCTGTCTCAGAAGTAACAACACTTTTAAAAACACTGGACAAAGCACTAAGTGAGGTTTCGAGCTATCTCTTAGCACATGAGAACATCACAGCTGAAGAGTGTCGAGTGATCTTACGAAAGATCTTTTAAATAGGTGAGCATTTCAATGATATACTTTAATGGCTTCTCACTTCAGAACGAAAAGGAACTCTTTGCTCCATATCTTGTAGACAGTGACTATTGTGTTGCCGGTTTTTCTTATGGGGCACAGCAGGCATTTGAGTATGTCTATCATGCTAAAGAGCGTATAGACAGACTCATTCTTCTCTCTCCTGCCTTTTTCCAGACACAAAAACCAAGCTTCATCCGTACCCAACTGCGTTACTTTGAAGCAGG
>NZ_JBFENQ010000019.1:0-18119 GCF_041551015.1 Sulfurovum sp.
ATTTGAGAGAGATACTTTGACACAGGTAGCAACATTTTTTGTGTTGGCAACGGGGCTGCTTTTTTCACAGTACTATATCCCAGATATTATTGCCATGCAGGAACAGGGTGTGGAAGCAACAAAATCAGTGGCATTCATCAACACACACAAAGGAAGTGAGATCAATTTTAAGATCTTTTCTTTGGCTTTGATAGTACTGATCGTGCAAAATATGCGAAGGGCATGTAAATAGTTAGTATGAGTGAAATTTTAGGACATCCTTTCAAACCCATTGTATTTAAAGATACTCAAATTCTGATATTGGGATCATTTCCCAGTATCCAGTCTTTTGAAAAAAACTTTTACTATGCCCATCCACGCAATCAATTTTGGAAGATTCTTGAAAGTGTTACCTCTTATCCTGTGAACAATCGTGATCAGAAAGTCTGGTTACTCAAAGAGTGTAAGTTCGGACTTTGGGACATGGTAAAAGTCTGTAGTAGAGAGAACTCTCTTGACAGTTCTTTGGAAAATGAAGAGGTCAATGATTTAGACACTTTTTTAGAAGAGCATCCCAGTATTACTAAATTGGCTTTTACAGGTAAAAAGGCAGAAGCACTTTTTAAAACACATTTCTCACATCTTAGTATAGAGACAGTCTACCTACCTTCACCTTCTGCTGCTTATGCAAAGATGACATTTGAACAGAAAGTAGCCGAATATAAAAAAAAGTTAGGATACAGCTAATGGCAGTTTGGGCTATAGGTGATATACAAGGGTGTTACAATTCTTTTAGATCATTACTAGAAAAGATAAATTTCGATCTAACACAAGATAAACTTTGGATCGCTGGTGATCTGGTAAACAGAGGTGAAGGTTCTTTGGAAACATTGGAATATCTTTACAACATTAAAGAAAATGTAGAAATTGTTTTAGGTAATCATGATATTACTCTCATAGCGGCTTATTATGGGGTTAAAAAGTCCAATCCAACACTCGACCCTATACTTGATTCACCAGAAGCTAAAAAGCTCATAGATTGGCTTAGAGGACAAAAATTCTTACATGTGGATTATCAATTGGGTTATTGTATGGCGCATGCAGGTATCTCTCCTGAATTTGATCTGGGTATGGCAATGATGTATGCAAAAGGTGTGGAAGAAAAACTGCAAAGTGATCAGGCTGGTATTTGGTTGGAACAGATGTTTAAGAAGGGAAGTAACCGTTTTAACCGAGAGGCTAGCCTTATCGATATTGATCGTTACATCGTGAGTGCTTTTACGCGTATGCGATTCTGTTATGGTGACCATAGACTTGATTTTGACCAAAAAGGTCCACCTACAGAGGAGCTGAGAGAAAAAGGTTTAAAACCTTGGTTTGAATGTCAGAATCGCAAAGATATTGATCTGCGTATCATTATGGGACATTGGTCCACTTTGGGATTATATGAAGATGAACATGTCTTAGCGTTAGATACGGGCTGTCTATGGGGTGGTAAACTTACTGCTGCACGTATAGACAGTGATGAAGTTAAGATCGTCTCTATAGAGTGTGAGAAAAAAGATGAAGGTAAAGTAGAAAAAAGTATTTCATCTGATACCCCACAAAATTAGATATATAGGGATTACATTATCTGAAGATGATTTACGGCTGCTTAGTGAAGATATTAGAGTCTTTTCAGAATAAGATTTCTTTAGGGGTCTTACCCCATTTTTAAGAGAAGGTTGAGTAATGGGTGGTTTTGCTGGCGGAGATGAAGGTGGATACTGGGATATTGATATTTCTCCTACCTCAATGGTTAAACACAATGGCAAAATATCAAAGAATAAGAATCGAGCAGTATCCTATATAGAGAGAAGTGATTCAGGATACAGTATCAAAGCCCATGCAAAAATCAAAGGGTTGTATGATACTATAAGCTTTGTACCTTGTGAATGTGAAACGTTTACTATTGAGGGATGTGATAACATTCCCTTAGAATTAAATAGCATGTATAAAGCCTATAAAGCACTTCTTGACTTTACTGACGACTTAGACATTGTAGACTTCTTTACTGCACATAAAATAGTAGTGACCAAAGGTATTCCCCTGCAGGCAGGTCTAGGAGGTGCTGCTTCTGATGCGGCAGCCTTTATACTTTTGGTTAAAGATGCATGTAACCTTATACTATCTGTGGAAGAACTAGCAAACATAGGCAGTACTGTAGGTGCTGATGTGCCTTTTTTTATTCATTCCTATCACTTAGATGACATCTTATCTTAAAGAAAATTTAACATTACTAGGGTAGAGTAACAAAAAGATATCATTTTGAACTTTTAAAAAGGATTACAGATCATGAACCCCTCTAACAAAGAGTTGCGATTACGTAAGAACTGTCAGCTATATGTGTATGTGCTGATATCACAAGGTAAAGAAGTTCCAGAAGAGATACAAGAGTGTGCAGACTCATATGATTATGATTTTCTTGTTGATTGTGTTACACAGTTGTCTGATGAGATTGAAGGTTTAGATAGTGATACTTTCGATAGGATAGTGAACAACAAAGAGTCAAATGAGGCACGTGAGCTTGCATACTGGTGGGAGATGCACCAAGTGGCTAACAAACTTGGTGATGAAATAGTTAAGACCTGTTTATAAGGTTTGACCAGATGTTGACTTACGTCTCCATACGGTATATGTTGAGTAGGATGGATTTCCCTCAACCATCATGTCGTATGCATGTTTATAGCTACAGTTATACTTTTCCTTATACGTATTAAGTACCTCTACTACCATCTCTCTATCTGCTTTTTTGTACGTGCCTCTCAAGGACTTAACTAAATTTATCGGTTCCATGTGCATGCTCATATCCATAAATATCCTTTTTTGTAGAAGTCTACATCAATATTAATTAATAATCCCCCTTTGATCATTCCGGTTTACCCTTCAGAAGCAACCTTTTCAAAGAAATCTAAAACTTCTTTTATCACTTGCGTTCCGTCATCTTCAGCCTTTGGACAAAAGTCTAGATGCACTTTGATACCATATTTTTTACAGGCATCTGCAAAGTATGCCGTTTCATCTTCCAGAGAATTTTCATCAGTACTTCCATCCTCACACAGGTAAAAAAAAGGAAAAGGATCGGTAGCATTTAAAAAATGAGTTAAATCATTTTCTTTAGAAACTATGTCTACGCAGTTTGTCTCTTGTAGTCTTATGTGAGGTGCATGTGCATAGACTGCATTTGCTTTGCATAAGATACCGTGTAAAATAGCCCCATAGCCACCCATAGCATTTCCATATAGATAGATATGATCTTCACATTCATACTCTTCGGCGATTTTCTGTATAAGCTCTTGTAAGAGATCTTTGATAAAAAAGTCTCCTTTTTCACCTAACCAGCAAGAGCTTTTTTTCTCATATCCGAAATGATCCAGGGGAGTGAGTACATTCCACATTTTATGTTCGAAGTTTCTTGCTTCATCTCTTCCTTCCCCATGTAAGATAACAACCAAAGGCACAAAATTTGAAGCTATTGCTGCAGGGGTAAAACGGTAAAACAGTTTTCGCTCATTTTCATCTTCAATATATAAAAGGTCTTTATGACGCATAGTTACTTTACTCCCATCATAGAAGCTTTATCATATTCCATTTTTTACCTTCTTTTGTTTTACATTAGGCCTCTGAACCCATTTGCAACTTAAATACCTAACAGTCGCATGAAGTTGGTTGCTATCATCTCACTGCGGGTTTTAAAGATATCGGCTGCTTCTTTACTATAAAGTCTATCTACTGTTTCAAAAAAGAGTTTTAACCATTGTTCAAACGTCTCTCTTTGTAGTCCTTCCATATGCATGTGTGGTTTCACAGGTTGACCACTATAGGCGGTATCACCTAAGGTAATGGATGCCCAAAAATCTGTCAGTTTATCTAAATGTTCTTGCCATTCATCCGAAATCATCTCGTCACCAAGCTTTTCAATAAAAAAGTCAGCAAGTAAATCATCTTTAAGTACCTTACTATAAAAACGATCGACCATGATTCGAATATTGTCTCTGCTAATTGTTTGATGTTGCATAGGTCTCTTTTTAGTGTCTGATGAGTAAGTATACTTTTTCTAGTTTAAAATATTGTAATAAAAATGATAGGCTACATTTAGGTGCTTGACTGATTTTAAAGCTCATTGATGTATTGTATTATTTTATAAGTTTTTTAGAGAGAGGAATGAGGATAGGTGACTAGTCACTTATCCCTGAACAATATGCCCAACGAATTTTGACATATTATCTAGGATCTTTCCACCTTTTCTAAAACCAAGTCCACAGGCTTCATAGGCATAAAATACACCTGCTTGGTAAGATAGACCTTGTACGTCAGTTGACAGCTCTGTATAGGCCTGGTAGAGCATTTTATGGCTATCGTAGTCCCCTTTTGTATGTGCTAACTGATTGGCTTCTTCATCTAAGATAGTGATACTTCCGCCTTCTCTACCAAATATGGGTTTTTGCACCTGTTTCTTTCCTTGTAATGGTTCAAATGAACTTTCAAGTAGAAGTGGGTGGTTGGGATAGAGATCCCATAGTATTTTGAGTAAACCTTTATTCTGAAAAAGTAGTGTATAGGCTGGGTTGAAGATGATGGCCTTTTGATTTTTGATGATATTGGTTAGAAGCATCGCCAGATCTGACTCTTCGAGTGCGATGTCTTCCCAAGGAATGAGTTTAAACCATAGTTCATAGTTCTTATCTTGGTAAAAAATTCCATCTTCTGCAGAGAACTCTATGTCGTCTATATAGGCAAACTCTGTTTCATAGCCTGCTTCTGTTGCAATATGTTGCAGTAACCTTACGGTATTTTCTTCCTCTGAGTTTCCTTTAACAGAGGTAAACAAAAAATTCCATCCATCATAACGTTCTTCGAAAGTAGAGACATCTTCTTCTAATGTCACAAGACGTTTAAAGTTGTTTACAAGTGATTCATAGAGTGCATTAAATTGACTCTCTTCTTCAAGATCACTTTTCTTGAGCATAGCCCACTGTATAATGGCAGTTTCAAAGAGTGCTGTTGGGGTATCTGCATTAAATTCTAAAAGTTTGATGGGTTTTCCATCCACTCCACCTGCCAGATCAAAACGTCCATAAAGATGCCAGTGTACATCGTTCTCCCAAGACTCTTTGATCACTTCTACAAGGTTAAAAGGTATACCTATTTCATGAAAAAGATTGTTCTCAACAACATGTTCAGCTGCTTCTACATACATGTCATAAAGTGTATTGGTTGCTTCATAATATGCTTCAGCTTCATCTTCAGAGATGACAACCAGCTCATCAGAGATATAACTGCTTTCATCACTGTCTGTATGCCAGACAAATCCGAGTGCTTCTAAATAATCTGTATCTAGTGGTATGGTTTTTTTCAAATTTAACATGATTTAGCCACCAAAGAAACCGCCGGAACGGCTTGAGGAACTTTTATTCCCAAAAAATCCGCTTCTTTTAGTACTACTTTTTTTAGGACTGTTAAAACTTTTTTGACTTTTTGCATAAGTAGAAGGAGATTTGTATCCTGCTTTTCTGTTGTTTTGGAAGTTCTGGTTACCAAAAAGTTTAGATCCTATCCATGAGCCTATCATCGCTCCTGCTATACTTGATAGAAGTACTTCTCCTAAACCCATACCGCCTTGTTGTGACATTTGCGGGTTTTGTTCTTTTGTAAGGTTAGAAGTACCATTGTCAATTTTTGCTGCTTCTTGGGCAACCATTGCATCCATTTCAGGTTTTGTCAATACGCGTTCTGTACCATCAAGTTGCTTAAGTATGATACGTGTTTCCTCTGCTGGAAATTCATCTTTGATCTGATATCTGCCAGGAGCAGTCTCTTCAATAATGACAAAAGCATTTTGTACTTTAGTCTCTTCTTGCTGTTGCTGATTATTATTGATGCAGCCTGTCATACCAGTAGCTAAAAGAGCGCCAAGACCGGTAGCTGTTGCAATGGTTGAAAATTTTTTTAAATGTTTCATAGTCTGTCCATAATTATTATTTGGAGAATCATAGCAAAATATGATTAATAGAAAGGAAGAAAAAATTGTAGGAAAAGCTAAAACAGAGAAGGAAGAGTTTCTCTGTTTTAAATAATAAAGGAGTTATTTAATCCATTTGCTTTCTTAGGAAAGTAGGCACATCCAAAATATCTTCATTCTCACCATTGTATCCACCTACAACCATCTTACTTCTTACTGTATTAATGTCACAAGTGTTAGCACTTAAAAGTGTTTTTTGTTTTGTTATTGTTGGTTCAATAACAACATTTTTATCCTCAAATCCAGTAGCAACGATAGTAATCTTCACTTCATCAATAGCCATGTTAGGATTTGTTGTTGTACCAAAGATCACAGATGCATCTTCATCTGCACTCTCTTCTACAATATTCATCGCTTCACCGATCTCCATAATAGGGTAATCTGGGTGAATATCGAAGTGAACAAGTACACCCATCGCACCATCGATAGAGATATTATCAAGCAGTGGAGACTCGATAGCAGCTTTTGCTGCATCATAGGCTGCATTTTTCCCTGCTGCATATCCTGCACCCATAAGAGCAAGACCTCTGTGACTCATAACTGTTTTAACATCGGCAAAGTCAAGGTTGATATCATTTTCCCCATGAGAAAGAATGACTTTAGAGATCCCGCCAACTGCTTGTGCAAGAATATCGTCCACCATTCTAAAGCTCTCTTTGATACCAAGATTCTTTTCAACGATAGAAAGAAGTTTTTCATTTGGTACAACGATGATAGAATCACTCTCTCTTTTAAGTTCCTCTAAACCTTCTTTTGCAAGTTTTGTTCTTTTTCTACCTTCAAATTTAAAAGGACTTGTTACAATTGAAACAGTCAGTGCTCCTACTTCTTTTGCTGCTTGAGCAATGATAGGTGCAGCACCCGTACCAGTACCACCGCCAAGGCCAGCAGAGATAAATACAATATCAGATCCTGCAAGCATCTGTTTTATATCTTCAAAGCTTTCAAGTGCAGCTTCTCTACCTTTATCTGGAAGCATACCTGCACCAAGACCTCTTGTCGCATTGATACCTAGTTGCATTTTATATGGTGCCAAAGAACTCTCCAGTGCTTGTGCATCCGTATTGGCAACAATCAGATCAATACTGTTTATTCCCTCACTTATCATGTGATTAATCATATTTCCACCACCGCCACCGACGCCGATAGCTTTGATCTTCGCTCCATTTGTCTGACATTTAGTTTCGACGATATCTATTTCAAACTCTTCCATTTTCTCCCCCTTTATTTGATGTGTTAAAAAAATACTTTTAAAAAAGCTGTCTTGCCCAACTGGCTAGTTTTTTAAATGGATTTTTATTTTCATGACCTAGATCCGGTAGATCGTCAAATGATATAACTGACTCTTCCTGATCTTCTTTTTTGTGTTCTTTTTCTTCTTTATGACCTCTAGTTGTCTGTACATCTTCTGCATCATTCGTTGTATGGCCTATGCGGATGTCATTTAGGTTGTCTTCGAACATTGCCTTTGAATGTAATAACTCTTGTTGAAAATCTATCTCATATTGTGTATGACCACCTGCTTTATAGAGTAGTAAACCCACTACCGTCGAGAATGCTGGATCTTTTAGTTCATCAAAAAGACCATTGATCTTATCTGGGTAACCGACTCTTACAGGCATACCAGTGAAGATAGCTTGTGCCAATTCTCTGATACCTTTAAGTTTGGTCATACCTCCAGTGAGAATGATACCTGCACCTATCTGCTCTTTTAATGCAGATTTCTCTAATGATTTAGCCAAGATCATAAGTGCCTCTTCTACACGTGAGAAAATAACAGAGTGGACGACTTCCAGAGAGACACCATTTCGACTCTCTTCATCACCTATGATTGGAAGTTCTATGATCTCATTTGAACTCTCTATAAGACTTCCGTGACGAACTTTGACATTTTCTGCTATTTGTAAAGGTGTATGCAGTGCCATTGAAAGGTCATTAGTGATGTGGTTTGAACCTACACCTAAGAAATCATTGTATCTGATAGAGTTGCCGGTATGGATGACAAGGTTACTTGTTTGACCGCCAAGGTCAATAACCGCAACACCAAGCTCTTTTTCATCTTCATCCATCGTAGCTATGGCAGAAGCATAACCACTTAAGACAATACCATCTATCTCTACACCAGCAGAACGTACCGCTTTTTTAAGATTTGAAAGATTTGATTTTTGTGTCATAATGATGTTGACATCTACTTCCATACGACTTGCATTCATACCGAATGGATCTTCTATGAAGTCCTGGTCATCTACTCTAAAGTTGTAGGGTAATACATGGATGATATCATACTCGGTAGGTACATTTGCATTATAGAGTGCCGTCTGCATCACACGATTGATCTCTTTAATGGAAATGTCTTTATGTGGTATGTTGACAATACCGGTTGACTGAAGACTCTTTGCATAGGCATTGGAGATGGAAACAGTTGCAGAAGTAATGTTACTTCCTGCAATACGTTTTGCATCATTAATGGCTTTTTTGATAGATTTTGAAGCAAGTTCTATGTTGGTAATAGCACCTTTTTTAACCCCTTGGGATTTAGAGATACCATGTCCCTGGATGGTGACTTCGGAGTCTTTTATTTCAGCGATGATAGCGCATATTTTAGTGGAACCGATATCAATAGCTAAAATTGTGTCGCTCAATTTGTCAGCCCTCCCATATAGACTTCTGTAGGATATTGTTTATCTAACATTTTAATCAAGTTCGATTCAAATGTACTTTGTTTTAGTTTATCAGCAGTTTGTTTTACAAAATCTGTCTGATTTACATCCATCGGAATCAGTTTTTGTTCCAAGATATTATAAACTATAACTTTATCGAATACGCTTATGATACCTTTTTCTTTAGATGATGTAAAGAGTTTTTGTAAAAATTGTAAACTTTCTTGATTATTTAGTGGATTTAGGTTGACATTTTCCTCTAGTTTTACAAAATCAGAGATGATCGTATCGTTCTGATCAAGGTTTTTAAGTGTTGACTCTGCTAATGTCAAAAGGGCTTCTTTTTTAGCCTGCTTTTCATATAGTACAGTGACTTGTTCTTTAGCCTCTTCATACGTTTTTATCTTTGGTAACACAACATTTTCGATTTTTACAGTGGCATAGGTATCTGCAACTACTTTAGGCTTGAGTATATCCCCTACAGATTTTTCTTTCAGTGCATTCCATACCTCTTCAGTAAGCTTAGCATCACCCATTGGTAGCGTGATCTTTTCACTGTTGTCAAGATCCCCTTTTTTAAATGCAATATATGCTTTTTGTGCTGCTTTTTTTGTTTTCTTTATCTTTAGATCTTTTGTTGCCAATACTTTAGCTTCTTCAAAAGGAAGCTGTTTCCCTGTTTCATCTGTATAATTGAAACTATTCGTATCATAGTGTGCTTTGATTTCATCTTCAGAAACAGCAGTCTCATTGGTCTGTGTCCAAATGATAGAGAGTTCGTACATTTGTGGTGTCAAAAAGTTCTCTTTTTGCATCTCCCAGTAGGCTTTTACTTTTGCTTCGTCTATAACGAAATTCAAGTCATCATTTGTCAATACTTTATATGCCAATTTGTCACTGACATTCATAGCCGCAGAAATGGCTTCTTCTTCAAGTGGTAAAGTGCCAACTGCAAGTAGTGAAAATGTTTTTTCCAGGATAAGCTCTTCTCTCAGTGTCTCCTCAAAGGCATTAGCTCGAAGTCTTTGACTTTTAAGGTAACCGTCATAGATCTCTTTAACGAAAACACCATCTTGTTGGAATGCTCGAAGTGTTTGTAACCTCTGTGCTACTTCCGCATCTGAAACGATAATACCAAGATCTTTTGCGAAGTTCAGGATTTTAGCCTGTGTCGCCAATCTGGCAAATGCCTGCTTAACAAGTCCCATCTCTTGGGCTTGCTTATCATCAAGTGTACCTTGCATTGCTTGATTGTATTGGTTGTATATATTGCTGTAAACCATATTGAGTTTTGTTTGTTTGATCTCAATATCACCTACTTTTGCAACATTTCCGGCTTTGGAACCAAAACTGTAACTTCCCCAACCTACAAAACCTGCACCAATAAATGCGATGGTTGCTACCCAGATTGTCCATACTAAATATTTATTGTGTTTTTGCATCCAACTAATCATACTTCATCTACCTTCAATCGAAAAATTTGTACAATATTCTATCTAAAATAAGCTTATCGCTAATGAATCGGAGTATGAAAAGAGAATGTCTAATCAAAATATGAAAATGATGCAGCGAGACTTGGAAGTAATATGGCATCCATGTACACAAATGAAGGATCATGAAACCTTACCGCTTGTGCCTGTCAAGTCGGGTAAAGGCGTCTATCTTTATGATTTTGACGGGAATGGGTACATCGATGCAGTAAGCTCCTGGTGGGTGAATCTTTTTGGCCATGCAAATGAAACTATAAACAATAAAGTCAAAGCCCAAATTGATACTCTTGAACATGTACTTTTAGCAGGGTTCACACATGAACCTGCTATAGAACTTGCCCATAAACTTGTCAATATTACGCCTAAAGATATGGCAAAAGTTTTTTATGTTGACAACGGTTCTTCTGCGGTCGAAGCAGCCTTAAAAATGAGTTATCATTATCATCTCAACAGAGGAAAGCGTAAAGCGGTTTTTCTCTCATTGACAAATTCTTATCATGGAGAGACGATAGGTGCATTGAGTGTCGGAGATGTCGAACTCTATAAAGAAACCTATGAACCGCTGCTCATCGCAAATATGCAAGTACCTGTACCAAAAGACCAAAGCATAGATTCAGCCAATGAAGCATTGGCCGCTTTAGAAGAAACTTTAAAAGAGAGATCTGAAGAGATAGCTGCCTTCATCATTGAACCTCTCATACAGGGAGCAGGGGGGATGCATATGTATAACCCTGCTTATCTTACAGGTGCAAGAGTCTTGACCCAAAAGTATAATGTGCATCTCATCGCAGATGAGATCATGACAGGGTTTGGACGTACAGGTAAGATGTTTGCCTGTGATCATGCAGAGATATCTCCTGACTTTATGACACTTTCTAAAGGCTTAACAGGTGGATATCTTCCACTTTCTGTGGTAATGACAACCAATGATGTTTACCAGGCTTTTTATTGCGATTATAATGAGCATAAAGCCTTTTTACATTCTCATAGTTATACTGGGAACCCTTTGGCATGTGCTGCGGCATTGGCAACTTTGGAGATATTTGAACAAAATGATATTTTAGGTGAGAATGAAAAGAAAAGTAGATACATTAAAGAGAAGCTGAAAAAGTTTTCTATTTTATCCAATGTTAAAGAGATACGGCAACAGGGTATGGTCACTGCTATAGAGTTAGAGGGTTACCAGGCAACGGAGCGTATAGGATTAAAGGTTTATGAGTATGCTTTAACGCAAGGAGTGTTACTCAGACCATTGGGACATGTGATCTATTTCATGCCTCCGTATGTTATCTCTTATGAAGAGATAGACAAGATGATAGAAGTTGCGTATGAAGGGATAAAAAAGGTAGCTAAATAGGTTTACCTTTTAAAGAAACCATGTTTTTCTTTTTTTAAACGGTTGTAGTGTTTTTCAGCTCTTTTAATGCCAAATTCCATCGCTTCTTTGTAAAATTGTTCAGCCTTTTTTTTGTCTTTATTTGTACCTATGCCATGTTCATAGAACTGTGCCAGATCACAGAGTGCTTCAGGGTAATCCTCCAGGGCTAAACTGTGCATCTGTGTAAATGCTTCAGATATGTCTTTTGTGATTAAAACACCCTTAAAGAGTTCTCTTGCTAACATGAATTGTGCAAATTTTGATTCTGTTGCAGCACAGAGAAGCATGAGTTGCGCTGCTTCAGTCTTTTTACTTTTTTCTGTCAATTTTTTGATATATGTGAGTGTTTTTTCTATCTCCTCTTCATCATACCCTTCCTGAGAGATTTTTCTTAAAAGATTCTCAACTGAATCAAACTTTTCATAAGTTTTTTCTATTGTTGGGTACTGCTTTTTCATATTGATAAGTTTTTGTGCAATATAAGGGATGGCTTTATACTGTGAAGGTACAGTTTCTTCTTTAAATTTTGTCACAGGTTTTAGTTCTTTGAGGAGTTTCTCTTTAGAAGGAAACTCTTTTTCTATAATGTTTTCAGTCTCTTCTGTAATCGTTTCTTCTTTGTACGTTGTCTCACTAGTTGGCTTTTCTTTTGTTGTCTCTTCTGTATCAAAAAAAGTATCTCGTGGTACATTATTTGTATCGAGATTTTGCTGAGCTTTTTCTTTTGAAGATTCAAAGAAAGTATCTTTTGATGTATCTGCAACATCCAAATCAATGTTGTCAGGAAGTACATTATTAATGTCAATATTGAGCAGAGAATCAAAATCAGCATGGTCCACTTGTTTTGTTTTGATTTTTCTTTTGACTGGAAGTTCATCAAGAAGAAAATCATTAATATCAATTTCTTGAGGTTTTTCGTATGTGTTTGATGTGATAAAAAGATCGAATTCATCTATGATAGCTTGATCTTCTGCTGCTATAGCAGCTTGTACTTTCTGTGAAGTTCTTTGAAGAATATTCTCTGTAGGTGCATCTATATACTGGTTAATAAGTCCTTGTGCCTGTGCATAGTTTTCTGCCTGAATTGCGGTAACAATCTCTTGTATTTTCTCATCTGTTTTAAGCAGTGCTAACTTTAAAACCTGAAGCTGTATGGTCTCCACATCAGTAATGGAAATGGCATGGTTAATGATACTTAATCTTTTCTTCGTCTGATTCATATCAGGTATCCTGTGTTAGATTATATTTGGAGGAGTATAACAAAAGTATGCTTTACAGAAGTGTTGACACATGACTAACAGTTATTTTTGATTATAATATAAACATATATGCTTTAAAGATTTGCAGATAATGCCAATAACCTACATGAATTTTCTAAAATAGAGATCTTTTTTGCCATCTCTGTAATATCTCTATCATAAGAGATGAGACCAAAACCTTTGATGAGAAGTAGATGTGTATCGTGTTTTTGAAAGAATTGCGGTATCTCATAGGGTGCACGTTCGAGCCAGTCATCTATATTTTTAGGATCATATACGATCACTTCACCTAAAACCTTTTTCCCAAAATAATCTTGAGGAGAGACCTTACCGTGTTTGAGTGAGTATGCTGTTGCATATGGAGGCATGGTATAGCAGACATATTTTGCATTGGGAATGGTTTCGTAAATATGTTCATGTATATGTACATCTGAGTTTGCCATACTCCAGCGATAGTCTCTTTTATGACAGTCAAGTCTGACAAGTGAATCTTCTGTGACTTCATCTAAAATTGTATCTTTAGAGTTAATGATAAATCCACTACTGCTTACTCTTGCAGAGATGGAGCCATGATAGACACTAAAGAAGTTTTTGTTAAACAAAGAGAGTGAAACATGTTTAATGTCTTCAATAAGATGTTCATCTACCATTTGGGTAACCTTTAGTTAGGAATATTTTGGTATTATATCATTAAAATAATTCATATATTATGCGATGAAGGAAACATGTGCAAACACCTCATATACCTGTACTTTTAGATGAAGTACTGGAAAGTTTTAAAGATGTTGGTGAAGGTTACTTCGTTGATTGTACACTTGGTTATGCAGGGCATAGTTCTGAAATCTTAGCAAGATATGAAAATTTGAAACATATAGGGATAGATAGAGACGATGAGGCTTTGACTTTTTCTAAAAAACGTTTAGAATCTTATGCAGGGCGCAGTACACTTTACAAGGGTACATTTGCAACGGTATTCCCTACATTGCAAGAAAGTCCGATCGTGGCAGTGTTGGCAGATTTTGGGGTCTCTTCCTTACAATTAGATAAACAAGAGAGAGGTTTTTCTTTCACTTCTGAAACTCTCGATATGCGTATGGATGCATCATCAGAACTCTCTGCTTATGAAGTAGTGAATCATTACCCCAAAGAAAAATTAGAATATATATTTGATACATATGGTGAAGTGCGTTCATTTAAAAGATTGGCATCTGCCATAGTGGAAGCCAGAGCACAAGCACCCATCAACTCAGCTAGAGAGTTAAGTGAGATCGCTAAAACAATTATACCTGCAGGAGGAAAGATACATCCTGCAACACTGATGTTTCAAGCCATCCGTATAGAAGTAAACAATGAACTGAGTGAAATAGAAGGTTTGCTCGATGCCTTAGAACAAAAACATGTGAAGGGTGAAGTTGTCTCTTTAATCTCTTTCCATTCATTAGAAGACCGTTTGGTAAAGAACCGTTTTAAAAAATGGGCACAAGCATGTATCTGTGATCCTCATGCTATGCGCTGTACTTGTGGAAAAAATCATGCATTGGGTAAATCATTCTCTTCTAAACCTGTAACAGCTACAAAAAAAGAGCTCAAAATAAATCCTCGAAGCAGATCTGCAAAACTGAGAAGCTTCAGGTTTAAAAAAGACAGCGATCATGGTAAGTAAAAAGAAAAAGTCTAAACCAAATGGTATTACTTTTGGTATGGCAATGGTCATATTGATGTCTATAACCATTGTTTTGATTTTAACAACAATTAAAATATATTTAAGCAATCAAATCTATTATGAAAGTAAAGTTGTAAACAAAATGAAAAGAGAAGTTTCTGCACTTAAAGCAGAAAAGATCATGCTTGAACAGAGTGTAGAATCATTAAAATTTAAGAATAGAGTGACTGATACCATTTTTGCCATACAGGAAAACTAATGATACGTAGTTTTATTAGTTTTGCAGTAGATAAACCGATTATCAACCATATTTTGATGGTCTTTATGCTGCTACTCTCTGTTTTTGCCTATCAGAACATTGCCAAAGAGATATTCCCTCCTTCCACACTTGATCAGATATCTGTACAAGGCGGATATGTAGGTACAAGTGCAGATGTACTCGACAAGATGGTCGTTTCAAATATAGAAGATGAACTGAAAGGTCTTGCAGAGATAGATACACTTTATACCAGTATACAAAATGGAAGTTTTAGTATCAATGCAGATATTAAACCAGGCAGTGATACACAGTTGGTACTCTCTGATGTGAAAGATATCATTTCGAAAACAAGACGTGACCTTCCAGCTGATATGGATGAACCTATTGCCCGTATAGTGGTACATGAATATCCTCTTTTATTGGTAGCGGTCTCTGGGGATGTAGAGAAGAAAGCACTTATTGATGCAGCAGATGTGCTTAAGAGTAAATTGGCACTCATTCACGATCTTAGCAGTATAGAGATACGTGGAGATACAGATGAAGAAGTGCTCATACAGTTAGACCAAAAAAAATTGGATGCGTATGATCTGGATAAATCTTCTGTCTATAAAGCTATTTCAAGTATCTCAAGTATTTTCCCTGCAGGTACACTTGATGGTCAAGGTGACCATCTCTATATCTCTACTATCAATGGTGAAAAGAATGCAAAAGCATTAGGGCAGACTTTATTAAATGTAGGAGGCAAAAGTTTTCGTTTAGAGGATGTGGCTGAAGTCTATTATGGATTGGGCGATCCTACACAGATATCACATTATAACGGCAAGCAGAATATCTCTTTAAATATCAATAAAAGCAAAGAGGGGAATGCCATTTCTTTAAGTAAAGAAATACGCAAAATACTTATAGATTTTAATGAAAAATATGAGAATATACAATTTGAAGCGTATACAGATACGTCTATATGGATCAAAAATCGTTTGAATCTGGTTTCCTCCAACATTTTGTTTGGGCTCATTTTGGTCTTTTTGGCACTCTTTTTATCTGTCAATATGCGGATTGCATGGGTGGTTGGCATAGGTATACCGGCCAGTTTTTTCATTACGCTTATAGTGATGGATATGATAGGCTACAGTTTAAATATGCTGACGCTTCTTGGAGCACTCATTGCTCTTGGTATGTTGGTTGATGAAGCCATTGTTGTTGCAGAGAACATTTATAGACATATGGAGATGGGTAAGAGTCCACGAGAAGCTGCGATACAAGGTTCTGTAGAGATGTTCCCTGCGGTACTTACTGCCACACTGACCACGGTATTTGCATTTTTGCCACTATTGATCATGAGCGGGAAAATGGGAATGTTCATGCAGGTTCTGCCTGTTATGATATCGGTACTGCTTCTCTCCTCATTGTTTGAAGCATTCTACTTTTTGCCTTTGCATGCAAAAGAGTTTTATACCATGGGCACGTTTAAAAAAGAAAAACATGATGATGGTTTTTGGGAAGGATGGATAGCAAGGTATCAAAAATTTCTAGGGAAACTTTTACATCATAAGAAACGTTCTCTTGCAATCATATTGACGTTTATTATTTTGGGAACTCTGGGAATGGTAAAGATCACCAAGTTTCAACTTTTCCCTGAGTTTGATGCACAGCAGGTCTACTTGAACGGGAAGGTAAACATTAACAACGACCTACAAGATACTGAAGTTTATGTAACAGAGATAGAAGAGGCACTGCTAGAGATATTAGATAAAAAAGAGATGGATTCAGTCACTTCGGTGATAGGATTTAAATTTAACAAAGACCAGAGTTTTGAGATAGGGGAAAATCTGTTCCAAATCTTTATAAACTTACATGAAAAAGCACCTGAAAACTTTTTTGACAAATATATTAACCCGGTATTTTCTCTAGAGTATGATGACAGCGATATGATACGACAAAGAATTTCTCAGGATATTTCAAAAGAGATACAAGAACGCATTGTTAAAAAGTTTAAAGCACTAGAAGTGCATGGGGAAAAACTTTTTGAAGAGTTCAATGTCTATGTACAGCAAGCAGGTATCGTAAGTAATGACATTGAAATTGGCTTTGAACACCCCGATAGAGACATAATGTTGGATGCTATGAAAAAAGTGGAAGAGAAACTTGACAGTATCAATGGAGTAGAGGATATAGCAGACAATGCGAATGAAGGAGAACGTGAACTTAAGCTACGTGTCAATGAATACGGGCAACAATTAGGTTTTAGTGAAGGGTATGTGACTTCGGTATTGAAGGGTGCTTTCCTCAAAGCTGAGTATGCAAAGATGTTCAATGAAGAAGGATTGGTAAGGGTCAAAATAGAAGATGTATATAAAGATGATTCATCTGCCATAGGTAACTTTCAGCTGACTACACCCAATGGATTGAAAGTGGTACGGCTTTCTGATATATGCGATTTCACCTATCAAAAAAGCTTTGTCAAAATATTTAAAGAGGATGGTGAAAAAGTACGTTCACTTTTTGCAAGAGTGGAGAAGAAGATCATTACACCGGTTGAGGTAATGCAACAGTTAAAACCACTTTTGGATGAAATACAAAATGAAGGTGTAAAACTTATTATTAAAGGTGAAGAAAAAGAGAATGCAAAGTTGAAAAAAGAGCTTGGACAGGCATTAATGATCGCCGTATTTCTGATCTTTATCACTCTGGTCTGGATGTTCAACTCTTTAGTCTTGCCATTGATTATACTTACAACAATACCTCTTTCTCTTTTTGGTGCTTTGGTCGGAACTAAATTAATGGGTGTTAATATGACGATGCCGGGTATGATGGGGATTATAGGTCTTGCCGGTGTTGTAGTAAATGATGGTCTCATTATGTTGGATTTTATTAAGAACAGTAAAAATTATGAAGGGGTCCAACACAAAGCAGGGATGAGACTCCGTCCGATCTTACTTACTTCTGTGACCACAGTCTTGGGATTGTCATCTTTGATCTTTTTTGCTTCGGGACAGGCATTGATACTTCAACCAATGGCGATAAGTCTTGGTTTTGGTATCGCTTGGGCGACTGTGTTGAATCTCTACTACGTTCCTTTGATGTATGCAGTGATATATAGAGTAAAGAGATGAACTTAAAAAGATTAACATTATTTAGCTATAATTATTGACTTTTACAAAAATAAATAATTTGGATAAAACATGAGTAGTATATATGGACATATAGATGATAAAACATCGTTACTCAGTGTGAATAAGGACTGACAGATGTTAAGTGCTGTTGAGAGAAAAATAGAACAATTCATAGCTGATCTGAATGATAAAGAGGTAAGTGGACTTTATGCTCAATTGCCTAATGGTAAAAGATTGCGTGCAAAACTCATTTTGAA
>NZ_JBFENQ010000020.1:0-16759 GCF_041551015.1 Sulfurovum sp.
ATGACAGGGTTTATCATCTCTAAAGTATTTTCTTTAGGCTGATCATGTTCACTATCTGCATCCTCTAAAGGTATGTTGATGATCAATGCTCTTAGATCAATACCCACCTGAATGGCTGCAAGTCCTACACCATTACGCGCACGCATCGTCTCATACATATCATCCAGAAGATCATGCAAGGCTCCATTAAAAGACTCTACCTCTTTTGAGATAAGTTTAAGTCTTTTGTCTGGGTATACTACTATTTCTCTAACCATGTACAGTCTCTATTAAGTAAAACTTTTTGTGAGTACTTTGTCAATCAAACCATATTCTAATGCTTCTCTAGATGACATAAAGTTATCTCTCTCTGTATCTTTTTCTATACGTTTTGCGGTTTTACCCGTTTGTACAGCTAATATCTCATTGAGCGTATCTTTAAGTCTCTGAATCTCTTGTGCTTGAATCTGAATATCAGTTGACTGCCCTTGTGCACCACCTGAAGGTTGGTGAATCATAATTCGAGCATGTGGTAGAGCATAACGCTTACCTTTTGTACCAGAAGCGAGCAAAAAAGCACCCATAGAAGCCGCTTGACCGATACAGATCGTTACGATGTCCGGTTTGATGTAATTCATTGTATCGAACATAGAGAGTCCAGAAGTTATCACACCTCCTGGAGAGTTAATGTAAAAGTAAATATCTTTATCCGGGTCTTGTGCTTCAAGAAAAAGAAGTTGTGCCACAACAGTTGAAGCTACTTGGTCATTCACTTCACCACTTAACATAATGATACGATCTTTAAGTAATCGTGAATAGATATCGTATGATCTTTCACCTCTACCGGTTTGTTCTACAACGTATGGAATATAGCTCATTTTTTACCTTTAATAATATATAGTTAAATAGATATTTTTATCAACTCAACTATACACTCTATAAGTTAATAGAACAAATAACAACTTACGTTGTTATTTGTTTGTTTGTTTTTATTTGTCTAAACCTAGCATTTTACCAAAGAGTTTATCTTCGATCATACCCATCTTCACTGCAGGGAGAAGATTGTTGTCTTGGTAGTATTTGATCACTTGTTGTGGATCTTGACCACTCATCATTGCTTCGTAGTAAATTGCCTGTGATACTTCTTGATCATCCACAGATACTTCTTCTTTCTTCGCCAATGCATCTACGATAAATGTCGCTTTTACACTCGCTTCTGCATCTGCTCTTACCTCTTCTCGAAGTGCTTCAACTTTTTCAGGGTTGTCTTTGAAAGAGTTAAGCTCTTCTTCACTCATCTCTCTTGCTTTTGCATTGATCTTTGCATCGATCTCTTGCTCAACAATGTTGTTTGGCAGTGCAAAATCAAATTTAGCAACCAATGCTTCAACCAATTTCGGTTTTAGATCTTCATTATAGAGTTTTGATATCTCTGTTGATTCGATCTGTGTTTTTACTCTTTCTCTAAGCATATCTAGTGTTGCATTCTCTTCACCTTGAAGAAGTTTTTTTGCTAACTCATCGTTAAGTTCTGCAGGTACTTGTTCTTGGATCTCGTGAAGTTTTACTTTGAATTCTGCTTCTTTACCTGCAAGTTCAGCTGACTGATACTCTTCTGGGAAAGTCACTGTAACTGTTTTTTCTTCTTCATACTTCATACCGATAATCTGCTCTTCAAAACCTGGAATAAATTGCCCTGAACCGATTTTGAGGTTAAATTTCTCAGCTTTACCTCCATCAAATGCTACACCATCAACAAAACCTTCAAAATCGATAACAACCATGTCACCGTCTCTTACCATACGCTTTCTTTTGATCTTTTCATAAGGTGATTGCTGCGCTGCAATTTCATTCAGTTTTTCTTCGATCTCTTTCTCTGCTGCTGCTGGTCTGTCAAATGCAGGAAGTACATCCATGTGACCTTCCGCTTCAAATACAGGTCTAGTAGAAACTTCTACTTCAACATCGATACCAGAATCCTTTTTGTCATACTTTTTAAATGTAGGCTGACCGATCATATCTGCAGGATTGATACCCGCTTCTTTGATACCCGCATCAATAAGCTCTCTCAGTACTTCACCTTCAGCATCCTGTGCAAGTTTATCACCATGTAGTTTTTTCACTACGTGTGCAGGTACTTTACCTTTTCTAAATCCATCTACTTTCATCTCTTTACCAGCTTGAACAGCCATCTTATTAATGTTCTCTTCAAGAGCACTGTTTTCTATAGTACCACTTATGATAATATTTGCGTCATCTACTTTGTTTACTGTAACTTTCACTACAATCCTTTATATATATAATTACGTGATTTTATCTAAATAATGTTGAAATACCAATAAGCATTAAAATTATAGGGGAGAAGGGGGTGATAGAAAAGCTGTCCGGAATTACTCTGAACAGCTAAGGAGTACTCTATTTATATGATCTTTTAATATCTTTTTCTATCTCAGCTGGAGCAGATGCTATTTTCATAAACTCTCCCATACTTAAAAGAGGTAAAGAGACTGCAAGGTAATATTTAGGATCCAACATCACTGCTTTACCGTCTTTGATCATACTTCTGTATGGTAAGATCAATGCATTGTGACCTGCATCGATCTTAAGAAGAAATTTATTTGTTCTGCTTCTTAAGTTATGCCCGACAAGCGTAGATCCATCAGGAAGCTTAAGACTGTAACTTACATATTTGTTGTCTTTAAGCTTTGTATCCAAATCTGCACCTTGACCTACTTCGATAGTATCTCCTACATATGCCATACCCATCATAAACTGATATTTAGGAAGCTTTGCCAGTTTAAACTTGTCTTCTACCGTATAGAGATCACCAAGTGCTTTTTGAAGTGACTTCAGTGTCCCGGCAAACTGACCATATTTAAACTTGTCTTGAAGGTATGCTGCACCAAAGTATGATGGATTTTGTACACGTATTTCTTTTTCATTTACGAGTACATTAAGTGTTGCTAACCAAGAGTTTGTATTTTTTAATTCTTTGTTCGTAACTGTAATAACCGTCGAACCTTTGATCGGTTCTGTTTTGGCAAGAATAGAAAAACCATTGGCTTTCAATTTTGATTCCACTGCGTTCGCACTTTGTGCTTTCGCTGCATAATAGGTAGTTAGTACTTCAGGTGCAGGTGCACCTATATCTAATTTAATACTTTCAGCTTGTGCACTTACTTGTACAGTAACTAATGCCAATAAAAACGCCAGTGTCATTTTAATCAATTTCATCTATTTTCCCTTTTATTTTTTATTTTAACCTGTCTTGGTTAACTTGTTAGTCTTTACCAAGTGTTACAACTTCAAAGCCCATCTCTTTAAAGGTTTCAACAACTTCTGCATCGATCGCTCTCATATAATCAATACGTTTTTGATCTTTAAAGTTCAATGCATTGATCCAGTTATCTACACTTGCATACCCTACATGAAGTTCATTTGTTCCTTTAGGAATGTAGAAGTAGACTGAACATGGTGCGAACATACCCGCTTCAGGAATACCTCTATTGAAGATAGAGTTTGAGAATTCAAAGTGACAAAGCATTGAAACCCAGTATGCATCATATTTATCAAATTCTAGATCCATATCACTGTATTCAAATTTAAAATCAATGAACCCAGCAATAATAAAGTTATGCTTAGAGAAACGTCCATCATGATCCATAACAAAATCTTCAACAAATGTTTCTATATCGTCTGTTTTCTCAAACTTTTTCACCATTCTTGTAAGTCCATTTTTCGGTAATGGCTTAGTGTGCTCAAATCTTTGTGACATCGTTGGTTTCATCTCTTTTTTCATCAATCCATCGAAAGACTCAACCATATCTGTAAATGATTTTCTTGCATCAGCATCTTTTTCACCTATGATATCTAACATTGTATCTGGAGCAAGGTGCCCATACCATGTGTTATCATCTTCTGGTGTATCAAGTTTTTTATACCCGAAAAAGTTATATGGCGCATAAGCACCAAAATCAGGATTTTTAAGCAAAAGCGGTCTGAGTGCTTCTTTGTTCACAAGTCCAAAAAAAGAGATCATCTCTAAAGTCTTCTCTTTAAATTTATTGTAATAATGTACTTGGATATCTTTATTGGCTGCTACAGTAGAGTAACCGATGGTATCTATCTTTTTGATAAGTGCGTCCAGCTCTCCTATTGCATTACCTTTGGAACCATGTAGCTCTGCAGTTAACTTTACTTCTGCCATGTTTGACTGTACGTCAGCTTGTGCTATCCCTACAAGCATAAAAAATGCCAATATTACCCTCTTTAATTTCATATTCTCTCCTTATAATGTTGAATAGTATTCTTAATGATAATGAAAATTGTATTAATATGTGTTTAACCATCAAACAAACTTTACTTTCATAAAAACTTTCACTTATATGCTCTTAATAACATTCTAAACGTACAAAGCAACACATGTTATAATCCCACCATGTATAAACGAACCCACCAAAACATCCATGATTGGTACCAACAATATGGACGACTAGATTTACCCTGGCGTAACACAGATGAAGCGTATTATATCTACCTCTCTGAAGTAATGCTTCAACAAACACAGGTCAAAACCGTACTGGAACGATATTATATTCCTTTCATTGAGCGTTTTCCTTCACTTAAACTCTTGGGTGAAGCACCTCTTGATGATGTCTTGAAGATGTGGGAAGGACTGGGGTACTATAATCGTGCCAAAAACTTACACAAGACCGCCACACTTGTCGATCAACTGCCTAATAACATTGATGAACTCATCAGACTTCCCGGCATAGGTAAGAACACTGCTCATGCCGTCGCTGCCTTTGCCTTTCATCTGCCCGTTCCTATTATGGAAGCCAATGTTAAGCGTATACTTTGCCGCTTACAGAAACTACTCAAACCAAGTGAAAAAAAACTTTGGGAAATCGCATATGAGATGCTAGACAGAGTCCGTCCTTTTGATTATAATCAAGCGATGATGGATATAGGGGCAACCATTTGTCTACCTAGAAACCCCAAATGTGATATCTGTCCCCTTAATGATATATGCAAAGGACAGGAAGAGCCTGCACTCTATCCTACAAAAAAGAAACGTATTGTACCTACCAGAGAGGAAAACATACTTGTCCGTGTGTATAATGATAAATTGGCTCTCAATCAAAGGAAAGGAAAGTTCTTGCATGGTCTTTGGGGATTTAAAAGTGTGGATGTTCCAAATTGTGCCTCTGAATACATAGGTGAAGTTACTCATGCCTATACACACTTTAAACTTATTTGTAAAGTATATGTCTATTATGAAAACAATCCTGAAGAGACAGACTATTTTACTGAACAGGAGATACAGAAACTTGCTATCTCAAAAGTAGATGAGAAGATAGTTAAATTGTTTTTAGCTACAATGTGAAAAATATCTATTAGGCAATATGATGAATAAAGAAGAAGAATTTGAACAGGCTGTCACTAAAGTCCTTGAACTTTTAGGAGAAGATCCTAAGCGTGAAGGCTTACTTCAAACACCTAGCCGTGTAGCTAAAGCCCTAAAGTTTCTTACAGAGGGTTACGATCAAGATCCAAAAGAGATACTCAATCAAGCGCTCTTTAGTACAAGTAATGATGAAATGGTATTGGTACGTGATATCGAGTTTTACTCAATGTGTGAACATCACATGCTACCAATCATAGGACGCGCACATGTGGCATATATACCTGATGGAAAAGTGGTAGGTCTTTCAAAGATCCCTCGTATCGTCAATGTCTATGCCAGACGTTTACAGATACAAGAACAGATGACAGAACAGATCGCAGATGCTATCTTGGAAACTATTAAACCTAAGGGTGTAGCAGTAGTGGTTCATGCGCGACATATGTGTATGGAGATGAGAGGTGTTCAAAAGATCAACTCAACAACCGTAAGCTCTGCTCTTCGTGGTCTCTTTAAAAGTGATGAACGTACCAGAAGTGAATTTTATAACCTAATCAATACACCTACACCATCTAATTTTTAAACCAAAACGGACAATTTCCGTATTTGGTTCTTATTTACTTCCTATAAACTTTACAAAATATCCCTGTTTGCTCCACTTGATTAATATAAATCAAGTAAAAATAATCTAATTAGGAGTATAATTGTCCTCTTTAAGTTAGAATTTTATGTTACTTTAAGAATAAGAGCGTATTATGCACTAAACTAATTAGGACTAAAATAGTCTTAATTAAAATGAGTATCGTTATAAATAAAAAATTTAAATGAAATTGAATGGGATTTTGTTCTATTCAAAGGAGAAAACAAATGAAGGTCTATTTAGACAATAATGCAACAACTATCGTTGACCCTCAGGTCTTCGCAGAAATGGAACCATATTTTGTACAAAAGTATGGTAATCCAAACTCATTACACATATTTGCCAGTGATACACACCCCGGTATAAAAGCTGGTATGGAAAAGATCTATGCCGGTATTAATGCACCCAGAGAAGATTCTGTTGTTATCACTTCTTGTGCAACAGAAAGTAATAACTGGGTACTCAAAAGTATCTATTTTGAGTACATTTTAACAGGTAAAAAGAACCACATCATCATCTCTGAAGTGGAACACCCTTCTGTTATAGCAACTGCAAAGTTTCTAGAGAATATGGGATGTAAGGTTACTTACCTTCCTATCAACAATGAAGGACTCATAGAAGCACAAAGTATAAGAGATAGTATCACAGATAAAACCGCTCTTGTATCGGTTATGTGGGCGAACAATGAAACAGGTGCCATCTTCCCAGTACAAGAGATTGGTAATATCTGTGTAGAGCATAACGTACTTTTTCATACGGATGCCGTGCAAGCCATAGGTAAAACACCTGTAGATGTACAGTCATTTCATGTAGATTACCTTACCTTCTCTGCACACAAGTTCCATGGACCTAAAGGTGTGGGTGCCTTATATATGAAAAAAGGCAAAGAGCTTATGCCCCTACTTCATGGTGGTGCGCAAATGGGTGGATATCGTTCAGGTACACTCAATGTTCCTGGTATCGTAGGTATGGGTAAAGCAATGGAACAAGCTGTTGATGCACTTGACTTTGAAATGACAGAGATCAGAAAGATTAGAGATAATTTTGAAGATGAACTTCTCAAGATCGAAGATACATTTGTTGTAACACCAAGAGAAAAAAGAACACCAAATACGATTCTCATTTCATTTAGAGGTATCGAAGGTGAATCAATGTTATGGGATCTTAGCCGTGCAGGTATCGGTGCAAGTACCGGTTCCGCTTGTGCAAGTGAAGATTTGGAAGCAAACTCAGTCATGGAAGCCATTGGTGCAGCAGAAGACCTGGCACATACTGCTATCCGTTTTTCACTGAGCCGCTACACCACACAAGATGAGTTAGACTACACACTCAAAGTAGTTAAAGCAGCCGTAATAAGACTTAGAGGTATCTCAAGTTCATATGCGTACGCACCAGAAGGTCATGAGAGCGGATTAGACTCTCATCACCATTAATAAATAAAAAATAATAAAGGATATATTATGGGAATAGATAGTTTAGTAGGCGGTACCATCTGGGATGAGTATAGCAATAAAGTAACAAATTTAATGAACAACCCAAAAAATATGGGTGAGATTACACAAGAACAGGCAGATGAAATGGGTGCCAAACTCATCGTTGCAGACTTTGGAGCAGAGAGTTGTGGAGATGCTGTAAGACTTTACTGGGCAGTTGCTCCTGAAACGGATGTAATTTTAGCTTCAAAATTTAAAAGCTTTGGTTGTGGTACAGCTATTGCCTCTTCCGATACAATGGCTGAACTTTGTCTAGGAAAAACAGTTGATGAAGCAGTAAAGATCACCAATATCGATGTTGAAATGGCCATGCGTGATGATGTTGATACCCCAGCAGTGCCACCACAAAAAATGCACTGTTCTGTTATGGCTTATGATGTTATCAAGAAAGCTGCAGCACAGTACAAAGGTGTAGATATGGAGAGTTTTGAACAAGAAGTGATCGTATGTGAATGTGCACGTGTAACTCTCTCCACACTTCAAGAAGTGATCCGTCTTAATGACCTTACAACAGTTGAACAAATAACAGACTACACTAAAGCAGGTGCATTTTGTAAGTCATGTATCAAACCTGGTGGACATGAAGCAAAAGATGTTTATTTAGTAGACTTACTTGAAGAGTACGAAAAAGAAAAAATGGCTGCAGGTGCAACACTTGGTAATGCTGGTAGTTCTGGTGCTGATTTTGCCCAAATGACTATCGTTCAACGTATTAAAGCGGTGGACAAAGTCGTTGATGAAAATATTAGACAAATGCTTATCATGGATGGTGGTGATATGGAAATTCTTGATATCAAAGAAAATGGTGCAAACTTTGACATTTACATCCGTTACTTAGGTGCATGTTCTGGTTGTGCAAGTTCAAGTACAGGTACACTTTTCGCTATAGAAAATATTCTAAAAGAAAAATTAGATGAAAACATCAGAGTTTTACCTCTCTAAATAGATTCTTCTTTCTCCTCAGATCCAAGTTTTAACTTGGATCTGAAATCACCTTATCTACCATTAACTGTAATGTTGTCTTACCTCTAAAATAATTTTCATTAACCGTATACGTAATATTGACTTTAGACCCTACTTCAAAAACCTCTTTGGTCTTAAACTTCACTCCTTGCATGACTATACCATCCTGAGCAAAAGAAAAACGTAAATGTTCACCCTCTTTACCCATCATATCTGCTTGGAGTATCTCCACATTCGTAGAGATAAACTTAGGTGTAGTATTCCCCTGTCCATAAGGTTCAAATTTTTTCACTATATTTGTCAAATCAAAAGATATAATAGAAAAGTGTAGAGCTCCTACAATTTCCGAGTCAAAAACTTCTTTAACATAAGCGCCTTCTTTAATATTTTTCTCTACCTCTGTTTTAAACGCTTCCAGGCTCTGTTTTTTTAAAGAAAGACCAATAGCTGCCTGATGTCCTCCAAACTTCTCCAGATGCATTCTAGTGCTGTCTACGATAGCAAAGAGATCACACTCTCCAAAACTTCTACCACTCCCTTTAAGTAATCCCTCTTCACTGTGGGTAAGTACAATACAAGGTTTTTCACATGCCCGTGCAACTCTGGATGCTACGATCCCTACCACACCCTCATGCCAGGCTTCACCTACTACAATGATCACTTCATCATCATTATCCACCTGTGTCATAGCTTTTTGTGTAATGTCATGTTCAGTGGCTTTTCTAAGCGTATTAAATTCTATAAGACGTTCAAGTCTTACCCTTGCATCATATATATTTGTTGAAGCTAAAAAATTGACTGCAAAAGAGGCATCTTCCATCCGTCCTGCACTGTTAAGTAGAGGTGCTAAAAAAAATCCTATATCTTCTGCATTTAATTTCTCTTTTTGGCTGTGTTCCAAAAAAGCTTTTATCGCAGGTCTTTTACTGCTATTAAGTGCCTTTATACCTGCAAGGACCATTGCTCTATTAATATGTTGTAAAGGCATCATATCTGCAATGATGGCAATAGAAACGAGTTCCATATATGACATCATGTCTATTTTTATATTTAAAGCATTTTTGAGTGATGCGATAAGATACCAGGCGATTTGGGCACCACATACATCATCATAGGGAAATGTGCATGCCTCTTGTTTTTGGTCTATTATTGCATAGGCATCTGGTATTTCCGGGGCTAAAAGATGATGATCCGTGATGATAAGATCTATATCCTCTTCTTTACATAGTTGGGCAGCATAGACAGCTGAGATTCCGTTATCCACCGTGATGGCTAGATCTGTACCAATTATACGGGGTATGATGTTAGCTGAGAGACCATAGCCATCTTTAAAACGGTTAGGTATGATCCACTCTATAGGATAATCAATTTCATCAAAAAAAAGTTTCATCAAAGTCGTAGAGGTCACACCATCTACGTCGTAGTCACCGATAATGGTTATTTTTTCTTTATTTTGAATGGCAGAAACAATGCGTTCTGTTGCTTTATCCATATCTTTAAATGTAGAAGGTTGAGGAAGATCTTTTAAAGAGAGAAAACCCTCTTCAAAGCGCTCGGTTAAAAGTTTTTCTAACCTTGTAAGCGTTAATGGCTGAACCATTTATTTTTTATGTTGAAGTGCTGCTTTAACAAAAGCCAAAATAGATGGATTTGGATTTTGAAGTCTAGAAGTAAATTCCGGGTGGAACTGTACACCTAAGAACCATGGATGATCAACAACTTCAACCGCTTCGATAAGGCCATTTGATTCACCTGTAATAGCCATACCTTTTTTTTCTAAAGCTTCTCTATATTTAGGATTTGCTTCGTAACGATGTCTATGTCTTTCAAAAATAATTTTAGAATCATATGCTGCCCTGAGATTTGAACCCTCTTTGGTTTCGCATTCGTACTCACCAAGTCTAAGTGTTCCACCCATTGGTGACTTCGTTGTTCTTACTTGTTTTGAACCGCTTGCATCTATAAATTCATCAATAAGATAAATCATTGGATTAGGAGTATCTTTATCAAATTCTACAGAATTCGCATTTTTGAGTCCAAGAACATTACGTCCAAATTCAACCATGGAAAGTTGCATACCAAGACAGATACCCAAGAAAGGTATTTTCTCTTCTCTAGCATATTGAATTGCTTGAATTTTACCTTCAACACCTCGCCCACCAAAACCACCTGCAACCAAAATGCCATCACAATCATTCAAATATTTTTGAGCGCCATCATCTTCAACTTTTTCGCTATCTACCCATTTGATCTCTACTTTTGTATCAAGATGTGCACCTGCATGTATAAGTGCTTCTGTTAAAGATTTGTAAGACTCTTTAAGATCAAGATATTTACCAACAAATGCTATTTTCATACTTTTGCTAGGCATAATGATCTTATGTACAAGATCTCTCCATTCATCCATTTTAGGGTGACAATCTTCAAGGTCCAATTGTTTGCAGATAGGTGTTAACATATCTTGATCTAGAAAGTTTAAAGGCACTTGATAAATCGTAGGAGCATCTGCGGCAACAATGACAGAATCTTCATCTACATCACAAGAATATGCTATTTTTTGTTTAATATCACTTGAAACAGGTACTTCAGCACGGAGTACTAACATATGAGGTGCAATACCTATACGTCTAAGTTCTTGAACAGAATGCTGTGTTGGTTTTGTTTTAAGTTCTCCAGCAGCTTTGATATAAGGTAAAAGTGTCACATGAATATTCATCACTTGTGTCTTACCAAATTCATGTTTCATTTGTCTTATCGTTTCTAAAAATGGTAAACCTTCAATATCACCTGTTGTACCACCCAATTCTACAATAAGAATGTCTTTATTTTCACCTGCTCTTACTATACGCTCTTTAATTTCATTTACAATGTGTGGAACCACTTGAATCGTTTTACCAAGATACTTCCCTTTACGTTCATTTTCAATAACCGTTTTATATACAAGACCTGTTGTAAAGTTATTGTTTTGTGTAAGTGATGTATCTAAAAATCTTTCATAATGACCTAGATCAAGATCCGTTTCAGCACCGTCTTTAGTTACAAAAACTTCACCGTGTTCTAATGGTGACATAGTTCCAGGGTCAACATTGATATATGGATCAAGTTTTAACACGCCTACGCGTTGTCCTGTATGTTTTAGTAATGTACCTACACTTGCAGCAGTAATACCTTTTCCTAAAGAAGAAAGTACTCCACCTGTAACAAAAATATATTTTGTTTTATTTTCACTCATATAACGCTTTTCCTTTTATGCAACAATTGGCATGATGATTGTAATAAAATTATCGTCTTTAACGATAAATGGTAGAGATGGTTCATTAAATTCAATAACAAATTCATTTTTATTTGTTTGTGAAATGAAATCCAAAATGTATTTACTGTTAAATGAAAGTTCAAATTTATCAGCTAAACCTGTATTAAGTTCTAATTCAGTTTTAGCTTCAACATTATCTGCACTTAATGAATTAAAGATAATGGTATCAGATAAAAGTGTCATTTTTATTTCTTGTGAAATAGTTGTTATCATTTTTATCGCATCGATCATCTCTTTTTTAGGAAGAGTGACTTGATGTTTGGTTGTAGATGGAATAATACGTTGATAATCTGGAAATTTTCCATTGATCAGTCTTGTATAAAAATAATGATTTTCGTTTGTAATAATTAGATTCGTTTCATCAAAAAAGATATCTATTTGATCTAAAAAAAGTTTTTGAATTTCTAAAATAGCTTTTTTAGGAACAATTAAAGACAATGATTCACTGTTGTTACCTGGTATTGTTGCTATAGCTAATCTTCTGGTATCAGTTCCTACTAGATCTGTAGCATCATTTTTTATGTTGATCAAAGCACCATTAAGTTCAAATTTTGGATTATTAGTATCAATTGCAGGAGAGATTTTTTTAAGGTTTTGAATCAAACTTAAAGAATCTAAAGTAATTTGTGGTTTATCGTTTATTGTTGGGAACGCTGGATAAGATGTTGGATCAAATGTAGGAAGTTTAAATTTAGAATGTTTTTGTTTAATAATAAGTGTATTGTCCAAAAGTTCTAATGTAATTTCATCGTCTTTGAGTATACGTATAATATCTAGAAGTTTTTTACCATGGGCAGTAAACGATCCTTCTGCTTCTATTCCAATATTATCAGTAACAATTTTTAAACCTATTTCTGAATCAGTTGCTTTAACAATACATTTATTATCTTCAGTGGTAAATAATATATGTGAGGTAATTTGACTTGCATCTTTTTTTTCTAAAAAAGGTTGTAAATTAATGAGTATAGATTCTATAATTTGTTTTTGTGCTCTTATCTTCATTGACTTTCCTTATTTTTAATAAAATTAGTACGTAGTAGTAGTGTGACATGAATATGTGAAAAACTACTTTATTGCTGGTGTGACCGTTGTTTAATTGAATGCACAACTATTTTTGAACATTCACATTTATTCACTTTTAAAATTATATCTTTTTTTTATTCAAGTTTTCTATGATTAAATATAGTTTATAGTATGTCATTTTGAGTATGCGTATTTACTTTGTTAGAGAGTTCTTCTAAAATGACTTTAAAATTTTCATCACTCTCTATGATTTCATTGATTTTTTTCATAGCATGTGAAATAGCTGTATGGTCTTTCATCCCAAAATATACAGCGATTTGCGGCATAGAATTGGGTGTAAGGTTTCTAGCCAGATAAATAGCGATTCTTCTTGCATTTACAACATTCTTTGTACGTTTTTTAGATTTCATATCTGAAGGTTTGATATTAAGCTCTTTAGATATGATTTTTACAATTTCATCAATAGTAATATTTTCTTTTTTCTCTTTAAGTTGATCTTTAATTGCATTTTGTGCAAAATCAAGGGTGATTTCTTGGTTAAGCATAGAAGAAAGTGCATTGAGTTTTATAATGGTTCCTTCTATCTCACGTATATTATCACCCATATTTGTAGCAATATAATTCACTATCTCGTTATCCAGTTTAATACCGTCAAGTTCACATTTCTTTTGAATGATGGCAATTTTGGTTTCTAGTCCTGGTGGCTGTATATCTGCCATAAGCCCCATTTCAAAACGTGTTCTAAGTCTATCTACCAGTCCGGCGATTTTATTGGGCTGTCTGTCAGAAGTGATAACAATTTGTTTATTATTGTTATAGAGTTCATTAAAAGTGTGAAAGAATTCTTCCTGTGTCTGTTCTTTTCTACTTAGAAACTGTATATCATCTATTAGAAGTAGATCACACTCTCTAAACTTGTCTCTAAAACGGTCCATGGTTTGAGAACGAAGATGTGAAGTAAAAGAGTTCATAAATTGTTCCAACGTAGTGTAGATAACCGTTTTACCCAGATCGATATGATAATTACCTATGGCTTGAAGAAGATGGGTTTTACCCAATCCTACGCCACCATAGAGAAAAAGAGGATTGTATTGTCTTCCTGGCTTTTCTGCTACAGATTTTGCTGTAGTATAGGCAAATTGATTGGAATTTCCTACAATAAAACTTTCAAATGTTAAAGATGGGTTAAGATAGGTACTTTTAGAATGACTCTTCTCACTTGTATGTTTTGTAACAGGTGTTGAACCTTGATGTTTTTGTTTGCCAACTGTGATTTCTATTTCTGGTTTTATTTCGTTTTGCAGCTCAAAAAGATGTATAAGTTTATCCGTGTATTTACTTTTGATCCATTTTGCGACGATCATATTTGGGGCATTAAAATAGACAATATTACTTCGTGACCGTTTTGTATCATAAGTAAGGTTTTTAATATATCGTTCATATTCTACTTCAGAGATCTCTTTTTTCAGTTCAAAAAGTACTTTTTGTCCTATATTCATCCGTTCATGCCTTTGATATTTTTAAATGTGTGAATAAACTTTCACTGTTTTTAAGAGTTAAAATTATTAATGTGAATAACTTATAACATTTTAGCCAATTTAAGCTAAAATAGCGTTATTAAACAGAGTTGAATAAAATTATTCACTATGTGAACAAAGGTGTGAATGAATATTTTAGGAATAGACCCCGGAAGCCGTAATTTAGGGTACTGTATCATATATTGGGATGGAAAAAAGTTTTCACTTGTTGAAGCAGGTTTACTCAAAATTAAAGCAAAAGAGCTACAAGAGCAGATAGTAGAGCTTGTAGAGGGTATTGACGTCATTTTAAAGGCACATCAGGTGGATGAAGTGGCTATTGAAGATATCTTTTTTGCTTACAATCCTAAGTCAGTTTTAAAGCTTGCACAGTTTAGAGGGGCACTTTCATTAAAGATACTTCAAGAGGTCGGTTATTTCTATGAATATACACCATTACAAGTTAAAAAAGCAGTGACGGGGAATGGAAAAGCTACCAAAGAGCAAGTAGCATTTATGGTCAAAAGGCTATTTGGTATAAAAAAAGAGATAAAACCCTTAGATATCACAGATGCAATGGCAATTGCATTAACACATATGCAAAGGGTTAAAATGAGGAAAAATCCTAATTAGAAAGAGGTTGAGCGTTTTTCTTTACAGATATCATACGTTTTTCAGGTATGGTAAATGTAGACTTTTTATTTCCTTCTACTGACTCTTCAATGATCTTATCATATAAATAGATATCATTTTTAAAATAAGCCAAACCATCTTCTTCATATACTGTAAAATAAATTATATGTACAGGAATAGGTTTTGTAAGACTAATCGTAGTAGGATCATTGCTTTCAAGTATTTCGTCTATTTTACTTTTAGAATAATTTCTCTTAGAATGCTCAAGCAGTATATCTACAAGATCAAAAGGTTTTTCTACCCGCATACAACCGGAACTATATATTTTATAACGTCGTTCAAGCAGTGATTTATTATCTGTATCATGGAGGTATACATCATATTTGTTAGGAAACATAAATTTCACACGCCCAAGTGCATTATTATCTCCTGGAAACTGTACAAAACGGTAAGGTACTTGTTTTTCACTTTTTTCATAAGGGTCCAGCATCTTTTGCGTGACTTGGATCTCTTTATTTCCTCTAAATACATGGATATTGTTTTCTTCCAGATACATAGGATTTTCTCTAAGTACGTGTATTAAGTCTCTTTTTATAAGATTATCTGGAATGGTCCAAGTAGGATTAAGTACCATATAACGGATAGTATTGGAAAAAAGAGGTGTCGGTCTGTCTATACGCCCTACTACAATACCCTTCTTCATGATTTTTTCATGATCTTTATAATACCGAAGATTAAAGTCAGGTATATTTACTTCAACATATTCCTTTTCAAATTCTTTTGGGTAGAGTTTTGTTTTATCCAGGTTTGTAATGATGGCCTGTATATTATTTTTAACAGGTTGATTCAGATAGTAAGTCGTTGTTTTGTCCACTGTACCAGTTACTTTAAGTAAATAGCGCTTTTGATAGGTAATCACCGCTCTTCTAAGTGTTTCATCAAATTTCTTGTTAATAGGAGCGTTTTTAGGGTAATCTCCAGTGATTTGCAATCGTTTTTTTATCTCTTCAACACGGCCATCACTATCGCCTATCATCAATACTTTCTCGCTATATTTGATCTTTGGAAATTTATCCATTACACGATAGTCTTGAAGCAATTTGACAAGCTTTCTATAGCGCTTTTCCATAGGCAATAGAGATGTTAAATAGTCATAAATAGTATCATTTTCTATGGCAGATACAAGTTCATTCTGATCGGGAAATCCTTTAGGGGACATTTCCCATCTGGCTACAATATCATCACTTTGTTCAAGGTTGTTTAATTTCTCCTGTACCATATTCCAGTCTACATCACCTTGTACTATAAACCGCACTAAACGTATCATAGAATTGGTAAGTGCAAGGTCAAGCTTTGCATAGGTAGCGGCTTGTTTATATTCACTGATCTCTCCATTATCAAGTTGATAAAAGAGACCTTTGATGGATTTTTGATCAAATGATTTATTTTTATAGTTAAAAAGAGGATCATTGAGTGCTTGTATTAATTGACTGGTTTTTGTTTTGTTTTTGTTGCCTATCCACAAAGGTTTATTACCAGTTTGGGCATAAATATTTTGAATGATAGGTTTATTTTGACCCTTGATACGTGTTTGGAGACCTTTTTGGATCTGTGCAGAGATATTGTCTATAGAAACCGATGCTGCCTGAAGTGGGTTTAGTATAAATAATACTAGTGCCAATAAAGTTAAAAAACGCAAAGTAACGCTCCAAAATTAAATGTATTTAAAAAAACGTATTATAGTGAAATTTAGGAAAAAAAGAGATTGAGTTTATGTAGATTATTTTATAAAGC
>NZ_JBFENQ010000021.1:0-16637 GCF_041551015.1 Sulfurovum sp.
AGTGGCGGACAGTGAGGGATTCGAACCCTCGGTACCCTTACGAGTACGCATCCTTAGCAGGGATGTGGTTTCAGCCAACTCACCCAACTGTCCATGTGTTTTTGTGGATGAGATTATAATAACATTGGGTTAAATAGAAGCTTAAAATAACCTCAATTATTTCTAAATTAATTTTTTTTCACTTAGTTATATTATTTTTTAGGAAAATCACCAGAAAACTGATTATCATTACATAATATATTTATAATCAAGGTTCTAAAATGTTAAAAAAACTTACACCAATTATTGTACTTATAATGTTTGCCATAGGTGGCTATTTTATGATGCAAGGTATGGATAATGCTGTCGATATGACCAAGCCGAAGAAAGAGATTAAAAAGTAGCAATTACTTTTAAAATATCTTCTACTTTATCTTGAGGATGACAGTGATTGTAGATAGGTCTTCCTACTACAGGGTAGTCTACACCCTCTTGATTTGCAAGATCTAGTGTTGCTACACGCTGTTGGTCTCCGGCATCTTCGCCAAAAGGTCTTATACCTGGACAGAGTGTCAAGAATTTTTCAGACGTTGCATTTTTGATCGCTCTGCTCTCAAATGTAGAACACACTACACCGTCTAAACCATTTTCATAACTCATTTTTGCAAACTGCTCTGCTTTCTCGTTTATGCTTTTTTCGTAGATACTCTGGAAGTTCTCTTCGTCAAAAGAAGTAAGTGCAGTAACAGCCAGTACTAGTGGACGATTTTCATAAGTAGAGAGTCTATCCATAACCGTTTTCATAGCCACTGCCCCTGCAGATGCATGGATATTGAACATATCTACACCAATCTTCGCTATCTCTTCAGCTGCATCTGCCATAGTGTTGGGAATATCATAAAGTTTGAGGTCTAAAAATATCTTGAAATCAGGGTTGATAGCCTTTAACGCTTCAATAAAAGGTTTACCATCACGAATGTAGGCACGAAATCCAACTTTCATCCAAACATTATATGATTTAAGTGACTCTGCCAGAGCCAAGTTTTCTTTAGCCGATGGCAGATCAAGTGCTACACATAGTTCCATGGTTCAAACCTCTTATATTTTAGTGGTATAATAATATCCTAATTTTAATATATAAGGACTAAACACACATGTTTGGAAAAGAATCAAAAAGATATGACGTTGTTCAAAGCGTTATGGATACATACAACTACGCTAAATTTACTACCTCAAAAGGTGTTATTTGGGCTAAACTTTACACAGAAGATGCACCTAACACAGTAGCAAACTTCGCTCACCTTGCAGAAACAGGATTCTACAACGGTCTAAAATTTCATAGAGTGATCCCTGGGTTTATGGCTCAAGGTGGTTGTCCTCATTCTAAAGACAATCCAGCTATGGCAGGAACAGGCGGTCCAGGATGGCAGATAGATTGTGAAACAGATACAAGCACACACCCACATAGAAGAGGAACACTCTCTATGGCACATGCCGGACCTAACACAGGTGGAAGCCAGTTCTTCATTACTTTTGTTGCAACACCTCACCTTGATGGCGTTCACACTGTATTTGGTGCGATCGAAGAAGATGACACTGAAAGTTTCATGGTACTAGATAACATCGATCAAAATGATGACATCGTTAGTATTGAAGTGCTTGCTTCAAAAGCATAATGGGTTTCGTTATCCTCGTGCTTGACACGGGGATCTAAGATCTTTGGCTTTATTATAAAGTTTGGAGTTCTTCTCTACTTTTCTAGAAAAGTAGGTAAAAGTCGTCACGGTTCTCGAATCGCTTCGCTTTCAAGGGCGTTCACCGTGACACTATTTAATAATAATGGAGTGTTTGATGTTTGGATATTATAGAGTTGCATCAGCTGTTAACAAAACCACAGTAGCAAACCCTGCTCAAAATGCCGAAGAAGTCATAAAGCTCATCCAAGAAGCGCATATGAAAGAGGTTAGTGTCGTTGTATTTCCAGAGCTAACGCTTACAGGATACACTGCTAGTGACCTTTTACTAAACCAAACTCTCATAGCTTCACAAAATGAAGCACTTAGCTATATATTAAAAAATATAGAAAATATCAATACCATTGCTATCATCGGTATGGCTGTACTTGAAGCGGATAGACTCTATAACTGTGCAGCAGTGCTACAGTGTGGTAAAATTTTGGGAATAGTGCCTAAAAGCTACTTGCCAAACAAAAAAGAATTCTATGAAAAACGTCAATTTATCAGTGGAAGAGATATCACCAGAACGACAACTGAATTGTTGAATAATGAAATACCTTTTGGGGTTGACCTTCTTTTTACAGACTCTAATGATATGACTTTTGGTGTAGAGATCTGTGAGGACCTTTGGGCTGTTACTCCTCCAAGCAACCATATGGCAAATAATGGAGCCAACCTCATTTTTAACCTCTCTGCGAGTAATGAACTCATAGGAAAACATGAGTATCGTGAAGAGCTTGTACGTACGCAAAGTGGCCGTTGCATGGCTGCTTATGTCTACTCTTCTGCTGGTGTGGGTGAATCTACAACAGACACGGTCTTTGGTGGTCATGCAATCATTAGTGAATATGGTTCTACACTGGCTCAAAATGAGCGTTTTAGCCTTGAAAGTAATCTTATAACCGCAGATGTTGACTTGGAACGTTTAAGATGGCTTAGACTCAATGAGTCCAGCTACTCTGACGGAAGACGTAAAAAGACACATGTCATCAAGGTGGATGCACTGCCAAGTATCAGTAAACTTGAACGCAGTATCAACCCTATGCCATTTGTGCCTTCACGTTATGCAGAGAAAAAACACAGATGTGATGAGATCGTCCATATACAAGCCCATGGGCTCATCAAACGTATGAACCATGCACATATCAAGAAAGTCATTATAGGTATCTCGGGTGGACTTGACTCTACACTTGCCCTGCTCTCTACACACAGAGCTTTTGAGATGATGGATTGGGATGTTGCAAATATCATTGCGGTAACGATGCCGGGGTTTGGTACAACAAGTCGTACAAAGTCAAATGCAGTACAACTTTGTGAAGCCTTAAGTATCACGCTTAAAACTGTAGATATCACAGATATCTCTCTCAAAGAGTTTGAAGCCATAGAACATGACAAAGATGAGCATAGTGTCACATATGAGAATGTACAGGCAAGAGCAAGAACTTCGATACTCATGAATATGGCAAACAAAGAAGGTGGTCTTGTCATCGGTACCGGTGATCTTAGCGAGATAGCTTTGGGATGGTCTACCTACAACGGTGACCACATGAGTATGTACGCCCTTAACTCAGGCATACCTAAAACCCTCATACAGTATGTCATAGAGTACTACAAATCTAATGAATCTATAGCAGATATCATTGATGATATACTTGACACACCTATAAGCCCAGAGCTACTCCCTCATGAAGAGGACGAGATAGTCCAAGAAACTGAAGCCATTGTAGGTCCATACGAACTGCATGATTTTTTCCTCTATCACTTCATTAAGTATGGAGCAAAGCCAACAAAGATACGTTTCTTAGCAAGTTTGGCGTTTGAGGGTAAATATGATGAAGAGAGCATCACCAAGTGGCTCAAACTCTTTTTACGACGTTTCTTTACCCAGCAGTTTAAGCGTTCTTGTATGCCAGATGGACCTAAGGTAGGTACAATTTCCTTAAGTCCAAGGGCAGACTGGAAAATGGCCAGTGATGCAGATGTTGAAATCTGGTTGGAGGAATTAAACAAATGAATAACAATAATCCATTAAAACACTTTCTGAATACTGCTATACAAGGAGTCTTCGGACTTTTACCCGTAGTTATCATCATGGTTCTGATACTATGGCTCTACGGTAAGATAGACTTATTGGTAGGTGTTGTTTTTAAAACTGTAGGATTTACACCTGAAAATAATCAATTTTTATGGCTTATATTGGTCATAGGAATTTTCTTGCTTATCTTGTATTTTATTGGTCACTTCATGAAAACAAGACTTGCAGATTTCTTTGAGTCATTGCTTGAAAAGATACCGGGGTACTCCACCATTAAAGATATTATAAACATCTTTAATTCTTCTAAAGAAGGTGAACAAAAAGTACTGGTCGTAGCCATTCAAGGTTTTGCGACAGAAGGATATAATATAGGACTTATGTATTCGAAAAAAGAGAGTATCATCAAGGATCATTATACTGTAACACTCTCGATGTCACCTATACCTAATGGTGGATATATGTTTGAAGTACATAAAGACAGAATATTTGTGATGGGAAATGCAACTTTTGATGATAACTTACAATACCTGCTTTCAATGGGTGTAAAAAGTTTTGCTGATATCATAAAAACAGAACCAAAACATATAGATGAATTTGTTCCATTCAGTCAGTGGCTGGAGACAAAGAATAAAAAATAATATAAATATAGATCTAAATAAAAAGGCTATTAACTATAGCCTTTTTACATCAGCTTAAAATATAAGCTGAACAGAACCTCTCAATATACTACTGCTATAAGCTTCTGTATTTACCCGTGATGCTACAGCTTCAAAAAAGAACATATTGTAAATCTTCGTGTATCCTAGAGAATAACCGAAATTATTGTTATCAAATTCATCATTATCTACATTAAATATCACCTTTACATGTTCCATATCACGCATAGGGAATGTAAATGCATTTTCAAGTCCAATATAATCATCACTTGAATCATTGGCATAAACTAAAGAGGAGTTCCAAGTGAATATAGTAAACTCCTTTTCTATAGGCAATATCAATGAATAAAAGGTATCACCCTGAACCTCCGTATGGTTGTAGATCAAGCCCACTTTATAGCTTGATTCTGTTCTGTATGTCACCCCAGCTAAAAAAGCATCATTATCATCTTCTCTTGAATAAGCATGACCCTTGCCATGATGGCCCTTCACCTGTTCACCATATGAAGCAAGAAGTAGAACGTTATTATCAAATAGATAAGAGTACTCCGCTCCCTTTATCTTATTAACATTGGCACGATCCAAAGGTGAGAAATAGTTCACTCCATGGCCTTCTCCTCCATGTAGCCCTGAATGTCCCATACTTCTATGAACATTACCCAGTTGTGTCAATGGTGAGAAAAGTCCTACCCTAATGGCATGTTTTGCTTCTAGGATATTGTATTGGAAATATAATTGAGAATTGCCTGATTCAAATAGCTTCTGGTCATCCTTATCAGGATTAAACTGTTCTTTTGATGCAGCCCATAAAGACAAAGAATCCGTAAGACTACCTGTCAAATAAAGTTTTGTTACTGTGTTGATATTGTCACTCTTGGAATTTTCAGATACTCCAATCATGGCACCGATTGGATAAAAACGTTTTGAACTGTTAGAATCAATGAAACTCTTTAATGCTGTTGTATCAAACTTAGATGTTCTCAATCCATTTCTTAGAAAACTTAACCCCATATCATTGAGTGCTGGCACTTGTGAGTGACAAGCACTACATGCCATGTCATACTGTCTTCCCAACTCAGGATTCGCTTCTAGGTTTATAGTAAAAACTCCCACAATAAACATTAATCCAATTTTAAATTTTTTCATGATATTCATAATATTTTCCCTCCAAATATTGTATAGAATTAACAATATTATCATGAATACAAATAAAAACAAGTTAATGTTAGTAAGAAAACAAGACTTCTTGAGGAGATTAACTATTACAATAACTTCGATATTTTCCCACAATATGCTCAAAATATTAACTACAAAAAATGTTATAATAATTACTATATTCTATTTAAAAGGATCAACAAATGGAAAAAGAATTCAAAGAAATTATCAAAGAGTCTAAGAGATCATTGGAAAAGATTGAGAAAAATATAGAAGAGCGTAGTGAAGACTTCACAGAAGATGTTAGTGAGTTTTGGGTTGATTTAAAAAAACATTTATCAGCTGTAGAGGGTACACTTAAAGACGCCTACAATCACTTTGAAGATCAGGTAGAACTCAAAGGGCACTTAGGCATGATGGAGGCTCGCGATAGAATTGAAAATCTCAAAGATATTACACATGAATTTACCTATAAAGTTTCAACTAATGTGCAAGAGGAGCTGGATATAGCAACGCTAAAAGCACACCTTGCAAAAATGGAAAGTGAGGATATCTGGGCAGAAAAACAAAAAGAGTTATTGCATTTATACAGTGACTCTAAGGACGAAGCAGAGAAAGTAGCTATAAAAGCTGCTAAAGAATTCAACAATATTGTTTTTAAATTAACAGAAATAATATGATCACTAAAATCAAAAAACTATTGGTTTCAATCGTGCTTATCTTTTTGATAAGTGCTTGTGCCACTTCAAATATCTCTTATAAAAATGAACAACTCAACCTTCAAATAAATGATTCACATCTACAGGTACATGGTAGACAACTTAAACAGCACAAAGAGAACTTCAGTACACTTTTCCTCACACAGAAGCTATTGCGTTTAGATGATGGAAGTATTGTTATGTATGAAGAGGCTCTAACAGATCTGCAATATCAGTTTGAACCTACAACTACAAGGACGATAAGCATTATCTTTGATGCAAAACGTGTAGTAAAAGTCTACTATAATACACTCATATATGCCTTCCAAGTTGTTCTAAAAGACAACAGAGTACTGAATGTTTTAGCTACACAAGGCTATGATCAGAAACTTAAAATAGTTTATGGTATGAATACGGAAAAACTAAGCAGCATGTTAAAAGATCTAGATTCCGATGCACAACCTGTTTACTATAAAAATGTGATAGATCTAAGCCATGAATCTTTCCCATTTATGAGTCGTTGGACAACATGGAAAGTCCATTTTGTACCCTTAGTCATCCCCATTCGTAAAATGGGACGCTTATAAATTATATGATAAATAAATATATTTATTTTAAATAAGCTTATAAGTTTAAAAATAGGCTACAATATCTATGATGAAAGATGAGGTTCGAGTTCATCTATCGTGTGTTAAGTGTTATTGCTAGACCCGAAAGACTTCTCTCTGATTTGGATTCCACTTAAATTTTAAGTGAAAATTATTACCCAAAGGTACAAAAAATGGCAGCATTAGTAAACGGAACTGTTAAATGGTTCAACGATGAAAAAGGTTATGGATTTATTCAACAAGAGAATGGTGGAGATGATGTATTCGTACACTTCCGTCAAGTTAATAACGAAGGTGGTGGTCGTGTGACTCTCGCTGAAGGTCAAGCAGTAACATTTGAAGTTGGTGAAGGTCAAAAAGGCCCACAAGCTGAGAACGTAACTCCACTCTAGTAGTGGCTTGCAGGCTTAATGCCTGCAAATTAAATCCCCCTCTTTATTTTTCCTCTTTCAATAATTCACTTTTAAATCTTTATCATACGATATTTCAAACAGTACTTCTATTTTCTTTGTTTCATGTGGTGCTAATGAAAGCTTCATTTCTATTTGTCCGTCTTTAAGCATTTTATAGTTTACTTTCTTCGTAGAATTGATACTTAAAAGTTTTGATTTGATCTCTTCAGTTGTGGATGTAGGTATACGCTCTATAAGTGTGAGCGTTTTTGCTTTGTCAGATTTGTTGATAATAGTAAGTTTAAAACCGTCTTTCTTCCGTGCAGTACCACCAAATATACCTGTTTCACGCTCTTTGTTTACTATGGGTTTACGTTGTATTTTTATATCTTCTTCTACTTTTGTGTAAAGATCATATGTTCCACCTCTGTACTCTCCTGCTGCATTTTCATTGATCACTTCATGAGTAGACTTTACTTTCCATTGGTTGCTGTCTATTTGATATTTTGGTTCAAAAGAACAAACATGAAATGCCTTAGTATTTGTATAGGGGTACGCACGTACTTCACAAGAAAGTGCTGCATTCCATGTCAGCACTTTGACATCTAAGGGTACACCAGTTGATGGAAACACAAGTTTTTCTATCTTATACTCTCTGGCATCTTCATAAGAAACTACCGGTGCAGAAACTCTTTGTTCCGACATCATAGCCATATCCATTCTTGTACTTTTTGCCTTAGCTCTTTTCGATACAATTTGAGGTCTTGGTTCATGCTTACTGACTATCCATGGACGAAAATGAATCGGATGCACGTATTGATCTGCTGATCGATAATAAAACATTGCATTGTCTGCTTCAATATCTATACCACTTCTGTTTGTTATGGAAAGATATTGAGTTACCGTTACTTCTTTTTCATTTTGTATCTTTGCTTCATATCCCGTAGAAAAAGAGACATACCCATAAGGAATAGTAAGTTCTGTCTCTTTACTGCATGTTTGTTCAGTGCCTAATGCCTGCTTAGAAGGTGACTGTTTTTGAAATCTTCTTTGCTTGATCTGTACTTCTTCACTCAATAGCTTTTCTTGCATTAAAAGCCTTGCCTGCTCTTCTCCTAGTTGTTTTGCTGATTCTATCAATGTATTGGCATCAACAGAAGTAGGTTGAGGAAGTGAGGCAAGTTGTCCTAAAAACTTACTATTCGCCTGAACTGCTTGCACCTTTTGTTCTGAATTCTTCAGACTGGTCAAAATTTGACATAATCTATCATCTGAAGGACAATCCATCTTCGCTAAAAGCGGTATAGTTGTCCCCTCACACTTTGCTGTCACATCTTGTGCAAAGCCTATAAAATTATTTTTAGGAGTAAAGTTGTAAAAAGTTTTGTCCTGGTACACGGAAAGAGAGGAAGCATAACTAAAGCTTCCACTTAAAAGTAGTAGACTAAGAGATGTCGTGAATTTCATAAATCATCCTTTATTATAGTATGAGGATAATTATAACCAATTATTGTGTGCCGTTAGTCTCTGTAAATTTTGATAGATACACTTCATTTTTCTTTTGCAGATAATCATAAATAGCTTTAACCTCTTCATCTGTCAGATAATAACGAGGCATAATTTTATGATAATTGTTGACTGCTTTTATCATATCATCTAGTGAATCTTTACGTATGTCTGAACCTTTTAAGGCTTGTTTACCATGTATATCTCTGAATTCAACGATGGTTTGACCTTCACCACTTTTTCCATGGCACTCAGCACAGCTCACTCCCCTAGGATTTGCATAGAGCATTTCGCCATACTCATAGTGAGAAATGAAATCTTCTTGTCCCCATAACATAAAAGGTAGTAGCATCCATAATCGTCTCATGATAACATAAACGTTAACTCCATAACCGGGCAAATCGGCGTTGCCTAAAGTATTTTTGATATAATACAATAAAAAATATAAGGGCACTCTATGCAACTCATCGATGGTAAAGCCTTAGCCAAGAAAGTGCAAGCTACTGTAGCTACTGAAGTAGCACAACTCAAACAAGAAAAAAATATCGTTCCCGGGCTCGCAGTTATCCTCATAGGTGATGATCCTGCAAGTCATGCTTATGTAAAAATGAAAGCAAAAGCTTGTGAAAATGTAGGATTTTACTCTATCACACACAGCATGCCTGATACGATCAGCCAAGATGAGATCATAGCAACGATAGAGATGATGAACAATAACCCTCGTATAGATGGTATATTGGTACAGCTCCCTTTACCTAAGCATGTAGATACAGACAAGATACTTGAAGTAATAGACCCAAAAAAAGATGTGGATGGTTTTCATGCCTATAATGTAGGTCGTTTGGTGACAGGACTTGACAGTTTTGTAGCCTGTACACCTCTTGGCGTTATGAAAATGTTTGAAGAGTACAACATAGACCTCAGAGGAAAAGATGTGTGTGTAGTAGGTGCAAGTAACATCGTAGGTAAACCTATGTCTTCCCTCCTTCTCAATGCAGAAGCAACTGTGACTATCACACACATCTATACAAAAGATCTCAAATCACATACGAGTAAAGCAGATATAGTAGTTGTGGGTGTAGGTGTTCCGGGACTTATTAAGGAAGATATGGTGAAAGAAGGTGCTATCGTGATAGACATAGGTATCAATCGTATAGAGGATGGATCACTTGTAGGAGATGTAGACTTTAAAAATGTGAGTCCAAAATGTTCTTATATCACGCCGGTACCTGGTGGTGTCGGACCGATGACCATAGCAATGCTTTTGAGCAATACACTTAAATCTGCTAAAGCTAGAGCATAATGAAAGGTTTTATAGAGGCTTCTGGCCGTTTTGCAGGCTCTTGGACAGGGACGATCATTATTGTACTTTTTCTCATCTTTTTTGTTGCACAGTCTTTTGTGATCCCATCAGGCTCGATGAAAAGGACACAGCTGATCGGTGACTTTTTGTTTGCTAAAAAGTTTTCCTATGGAATCCCTACCCCTCATCTGCCTTGGTTGGAGATCCCTATCTTGCCAGATTTTTATGGAAATGGCCACCTTATAGAAGGTCCTAGACCTCAAAGAGAAGATATCGTTATTTTCCGTTATCCTTTAAACAACAAAATACACTATGTAAAGCGTTGTGTTGCAGTGGGTGGAGATGAAATACTTTATGCAAATGAAAAACTGCTTATACATTTCCATGAAGGTGCGGAGTATATGAAGGCTAACTACCCTGCTGATAAGATCGTCTCACTCAGAGGTAAACTTTGGGTGGAAAATCCTTATATGATGAAATATCCAGGCATACAGTATGCACCCGAAGGTGCCAGTATCTTTGAGGGTCTTTTACGTTACTACGCATATAACAAAGAGATTGATATGATACCAGTATATGTAGATGGTTTGAATGCACCAACACATGAAATTGCAGGAAAAGGTATCAATGCACTCTATACTAAAGTAGATGAAGACCACTTCTATATGATAGGTGATAACCGTGACAACTCTAATGACAGCCGTTTTTGGGGTGCTGTACCGTATAAACTTATCGTAGGAAAACCTTGGCTGAACTATATGAGTTTAGAGCATCGTTCATATGAGAGTGTGCTCAATGGTGATGAATATGGCAGTGGCAAAGACAATGCAAGACTTAAACGTTTATGTGGTGATATAGCCATCGATACACAAGAGTGTGAAGATCTTTGGAATAAACAACGTTTTACAGTTCGTTGGGGACGCGTAGGAAGACGTATCGAGTCTATCCAAAAAGAACAGCCTATAGAATAAGAGGAAACAGATGAAAAAATTTTACATTGCAACAGATCATGCAGGATATGCACTTAAAGCCTATGTTAAAGATTATGTAAGATCTTTGGGACATGAGATCATCGATCTTGGTCCAGACTCTGCAGACAGAGTAGATTACCCAGATTTTGCAAAAAAATGTGCAGATGCTGTCTTGTCAGACAAAGGCAGTTTTGGCATACTTATCTGTGGTACAGGTATCGGTATCTCTATAGCAGCAAACAAAGTTCCTGGTATACGTGCTGCACTTTGCCATGACACATACACGGCAAAACTTACTAGACAACACAACGACGCGAACATCCTTTGCTTTGGTGAACGTGTGGTAGGTAAAGGTGTCATAGAAGACATGATAGAGACTTTTGCAAGTACCGAATTTGAAGGTGGCAGACATGCAGGACGTATTGCCAAGATAGAAGGTTGTTCTTTAGGTGCAGATTTAGGCTAGTACGCGTAAGCAATTAGCCATTAATCACACAAAGTGTGCCCTTGTCGTTCCGAACGTCCTTGAAAGCAAAGCGATTCGAGAGGAACGACGCTTTTTGCTCTACTTTTTCTAAAAAAGTCGAAGAGAAACAACACCACAATCAAAGTAAAAGGAAGTCAAACAAAATGAGCATATTAACAAAAGAAGAAAAAGAAATCATCTTAGGAAGTATAAGAGACATTCCAGACTTCCCAAAACCAGGTATTATTTTTAAAGATATCACTACACTTCTTTCTACACCTCATGCTTTTGATACACTGATGACTCACCTTGCAAACCGTTATAAAAGTTATGACTTAGACTTTATTGCCGGTATTGATGCAAGAGGATTCATCTTTGGATCCATTTTGGCTGATAGACTGGGTGTTGGTTTTGTACCTGTTCGAAAAAAAGGCAAACTGCCTTACACGACTGTGGCTGAGAAATATAGCCTAGAGTATGGCTTTGATGAAGTAGAGATACATATCGATGCTTTTGGCGAAAATGAAAATCCCAACGTTCTGCTTATAGATGATCTTATCGCTACAGGTGGTACGGCAAAAGCTGCAGCAAACCTGATAGATAAAGTGGGTGCAAATTGTGTTGAGGCATGTTTCATTATGGAACTTGGGTTCCTCAATGGACGTGAAGGTTTCGATGCTCCTGTCTATTCTGTTTTAGAAATAGATTAGTATCAGTAGTGTGTTTTCACATAAAACATACTATTAACAAAAACCATCCCATCATCAAATGACATCCCTTCCCAACACACAAGCAATATTGAGTATAATGCAAAAATATTTATGAGGTGGTCTTATGAGAGTTTATCTATTTTTTTCACTTTTTTTGCTACTTTTCTTTTCTATACACTATCTTTTTTACTCAAGAGTCATTAAAAAATTTTTAGTCTCTGAACGTGTTAAAAAAAACTTTACATTACTGTTAGGCCTAAATTTTATTTTCAATATTCTCTATGTTGTAGGCCGATATACAGATATCATAGAAAATACTCTCTATTATCTCTTCTCTTTGTCCATTGGTATCTCTTTTATGCTTCTTTTGTATCTGATTCTGCATGAGGTACTTCATCTGTTTCACAAAACACTTAAAAATGTAGACCATTCAAAAAGAACATTCATCAAAAACAGTGGTGATGGTGCTATGCTGGCACTTGCTACTTCCTATGTAAGTGCAGGAGTATATGAGGGGATGAAAAAACCAGCGGTGAATGTAGTGGAACTGAATCATTTTGATTTTTCTATCGTACAGATCAGTGACTTTCATATAGGTGGACTGATAGACAGAGAGTTTGTTAAAGATTCTGTGTTAAAAATAAATGCACTAAAACCAGATATTGTTTTCATTACAGGAGACCTTATTGACACTGCTCTGGAGTACATAGAAGATACTGTAAAGGAACTTGATGGTATCTCTTCCAAGCATGGTATCTATTATATTTTAGGGAATCATGAATATTTTCATAATCCTTTAAAACTCATTGATTTTATCAAGACCACACAGATAAAATTACTCTTAAATGAACATGTTACGATCGATGCACTGAAGCTCAATGTAGTAGGTGTGACGGATCGTATCGGTTACCGTACCAACTTTCTTGCACCTGATATACATAAAGCTTTTTCAGGATGTAACAATGCCTATAAGACCATACTCTTAGCCCATCAACCCAAATTTGTAGAGGAACTTGAAAATTATACACCAGAACTTATACTCAGCGGACATACCCATGGTGGACAGATCTGGCCCTTCGATTATTTGGTAAGATTACAACAACCCTATGTTAAAGGACTGCATAAACTTTCCAATGGAAGCCATATCTATGTCAATAGCGGTATTGGATTTTGGGGACCGCCGATGAGACTTGACTCACAGGCTGAGATTGCCTACATCGTTTGATCTAAGAAAGTTGATTGACTCAAATAAGGTGATTTCTAACCTCTCATTGGATATAATCTTTCAAATTAATTTATAAGCTTTCTCTTGCCAAGGGCAAAGCTTTTCCGAGAAAGCTTTTAGAGCTTTCTTGTATAAGATTTTAATCAAAAGTGAAAGGAATTTGTAAGAAGCTTTGCTTCTTACAAAGGAAACATTGATATGAACTTACATAAAGAAATATATATCCCAAAACCTAGCCCACATGATCCAGATGACTTAGGACATTTTGGCAGCATTGAAGATGGACAAGTAGGTTTTGGTGGACGTTTTGTCCCTGAGACGCTTATGCCAGCACTTGAACAACTTAGACTTGACTACGAGGCAGTACGTTTTGATGAAGACTTTTGGGCAGAAGTGGACCACTACTATAAAAACTACGTAGGTCGTCCCTCTTCTCTCTACTTTGCTGAAAACCTCTCTAAAGAGCTTGATGCAAAGATCTATCTTAAGCGTGAAGATCTTAACCATACAGGTGCACATAAGATAAACCACACTGTAGCTCAAGCAGTACTTGCAAAGAGACTTGGTAAGAAAAAAGTAATAGCAGAGACGGGTGCGGGTCAACATGGTGTGGCAACAGCTACGGTAGCTGCACTCTTTGGCCTTGAGTGTGACATATTTATGGGTGCCAAAGATGTAGCACGACAAGAACTTAACGTCTTTCGTATGAAACTTCTTGGTGCAAAAGTACATGCAGTTGAATCTGGAAGCCGTACGCTTAAAGATGCGATGAATGAGGCTATCAGACACTGGGTAACTAATGCACGTGACACCTACTACATCATCGGTACAGTTGCTGGTCCACACCCCTACCCTATGATGATACGTGACATTCAGTCTATCATTGGATGGGAAGCAAAACAACAACTTAATGCAGTTGAAGGCTGTCTGCCTGACAAAGTCATTGCATGTATAGGTGGTGGCTCAAATGCTCTTGGTATTTTCAACCACTTTTTAGAAGATGAGAATGTAGAGTGTATCGGTATAGAGGCAGGTGGACTTGGACTTGATTCTAAACATGGCTGTTCTCTTGCAAAAGGAAGTCCCGGTGTACTTCATGGACAACTGAGTTACCTGCTCCAAGATGAAGATGGTCAAGTGCAGGAAGCGCACTCTATATCAGCAGGGCTTGACTACCCTGGTATAGGACCTGAACATTCATTTTTAAAAGATGAAGGGATAGCTACTTATGACTATATCACAGATGATGAAGCCTTGGATGCATTTGTATGGCTTTCACAGGCTGAGGGTATCATCCCAGCATTTGAAAGTTCACATGCCGTCGCATATCTCAAGAAGATGAAACCTGAAGAAGTAAAAGGTAAAACAATTTTAATCAATCTCTCCGGACGTGGTGATAAAGATATGATACAAGCAAAAGATATTTTAAAAGACCAATTTAACTAATATTTAGGAGATACAGAATGAATTTCGAATTAACACAACTCCCCGTAGCAGATATCCAGGGTGATATAGAAGTCATCATCGTTATCGACAAAAACACAGATCATGGTTTTGTACAAGATAAAAAACTATTGAAAAAAGCTGGTTTTAAAAGTGGGCAGGATGAAACATGTTTGCTTGTAAGTAAAAACCGGCTCTATGTAGGTGCTGAATCGACACTCAGTAAAGATATTAGAACTGCTGCGGCTAATGCCATTAAAGCACTTAATGGTACAGGATATAAGTCTATTAAAGTAGCAACCTACCTTAATAGCAGTGACTGCACTAATTCTCTTCGTTCTATGGTGGAAGGTTTCATCTTAGGAGCATACACTTTTGAAAATTATAAAACAAAAAAAAGTAAGAATAAGATCAAACATATTTCTATCTCACTTGAAGAGCATAGTGGCTACAAAGTAGATATAGAAAAAGCTTCTGAAGTCATACATAAAGCACAGATAGTCGCTGATGCAACAAACTTTACACGTAACATTGTCAATACAACACCTGATGATTGTTATCCGGACGTGATGGCAGACATTGCTGAGGCTATGGCAGATGAAACAGGTCTAAAATGTAAAGTCCTTAAGCCAAAAGCACTTCGAGAAGAGAAAATGGAAACACTTCTTGCCGTTGCACGTGCAAGTCGTCATAAGCCAAGAGTTATACATCTTACACATAAACCAAAAGAGGCAAAGTGCGTGGTTACCCTTGTAGGTAAAGGGTTGACTTACGATAGTGGCGGTCTTAGTCTTAAACCTGCTGACTTCATGGTCACAATGAAATCAGACAAAAGTGGCGGTTCTGCAGTCATAGGTATCATGAAAGCCGTAGCAGAAATGAACTTACCTGTAGAAGTACATGGCTTTGTAGGTGCAGTAGAAAACATGATAGGTGGAGACGCCTATAAACCTGATGATGTACTTGTAGCAAAGAATGGAAAAACGATCGAGATCCGTAATACGGATGCGGAAGGTCGACTAGTCCTTGCAGATACACTTTGCTATGCACAACAGGAAGTAAAAGCTGATTATCTTTTCGACTTTGCAACATTGACCGGTGCCTGTGTAGTAGGTGTAGGACACTACACATCAGGTGTCATGGGAAACTCTGATGAAATCAAATCTCTTGTAGTCGATGCTGCAAAACGTTCAGGAGAGTTGGCAACTGCCTTAGACTTTAATCCTTACCTAAAAAAGACTATCAAGTCTGATATAGCAGATGTATGCAACATTTCAAATACACGTTATGGTGGTGCTATCACTGCAGGTCAATTCCTCTCTGAATTTATAGATGAAGACCACAAAGATAAATGGGCACATATCGACATCGCTGGTCCAGCATTTGTAGAACATGCCTGGGGAGAGAATCCTTTTGGTGCATCTGGTGCCGGTGTTAGGATGATGGTGAAACTTATAGAAAACCTGTCTCAGGAAGATTAATAAGAAACGGTATTTCTAAAAATAGGAGATACCCTTACGTATCCTTATTCTTCTGTTAGTTTAAGATGGCATGCCAATGCTTCTTCTGCCAGCATATTAGCAATGGTATCTCTGCCATTGATGATATGTTTAATACCCAATGCTGAGATCATTTCTTCTTCTGCACTATTATTTACTTTTACGATACTATTTATCTCTGGGTTAAATGAAGCAATATTCTCACAGATCAATTGTCTTTGTATCTCATTCTCTATCGTAACGATGATCGCTGTA
>NZ_JBFENQ010000022.1:0-16627 GCF_041551015.1 Sulfurovum sp.
CTAATCTTCCAGTATCTTTTTTCTTCTTTTGTGTCTAATGATATAAAAAAGTGTGATCAATACCACACAAAGAAGTGCTATCAGTGTTGCAGACTGTAGGTACTCTGAGATGAGTGCTTCATTTGAACCCAACACATAACCTAATGCCACTAAAACAATCACCCATATACCTGCACCCAATCCGGAATAGAAAGCAAATTTGGCCATATTCATACGTGCAAGTCCTGCAGGGAGAGAAATGAGTTGTCGTATGCCTGGGATGAGTCTTCCGTTGAAGGTAGAGAGTTCTCCATGTTTGATGAAGAAAGTTTCGAGTTTATCTAACGTTTCTTCTTTAATGAAAAAGTATTTGCCATAGCGTAAAATAAATTTTCTTCCAAAATGCATCGCCAAGTAATAGTTAAAAAGTGCTCCAACCACAGAACCAAATATGCCAGAAAAAATGACCATATAAAGATTCATTTCGCCTTTAAATGCTAAATATCCTGCAGGTATCATAACAATTTCGCTAGGGAAAGGGAAAAAGGTACTCTCAAGAAACATGAGAAGAAAGATACCCCAATAACCCATATCACCAATGTAACCTACAATGGTTTGGGCCATCTCGTGTATCATAAAAAGTATTAGTCGTTATTCGCTATATGCGCCAACAGATGTAAGTCTTTTGTATCGTTGATCAAGCATTTCATCTTCAGATAGTTCTCTCAATGCTTTAACGCTTTCCAAAAAATACTTTTTAAGTACATCTGCTGCTGTTTCTTTATCGCGATGCGCACCTATCAGAGGCTCATCAAGTACATCATCTATCAAGCCATGTTCAAGTAGATAATTTGGTGTGATCTTCAATGCTTTTGTCGCAGCTTCTACTTTTGTTGGATCATTCCATAAGATCGCAGAACACCCTTCCGGTGAGATCACGGCAAAGACAGAGTAACGCATCATTGCAAGTTTATCTGCAACACCTATAGCAAGTGCTCCGCCTGAACCACCTTCACCGATCACTATAGAAACCATTGGCACTTTCACAGAGGCAAATTCAAATAGATTTTTAGCAATGGCCTCACTCTGACCTCGTTCTTCTGCTCCAAGTCCTGGGTATGCACCCGGAGTGTCTATAAGCATCAGTACAGGAATGTCAAATTTCTCTGCCATTTTTACTGCACGCAGCGCTTTTCTATACCCTTCAGGATTTGGCATACCAAAGTTTCTTTTGATCTTATTTTTAACACCACGACCTTTTTGTTCACCGATAAGCATTGTCTTCTGACCATTGATCCAACCAATATAACATAAGATAGCAGGGTCGTCTCTAAATGCACGATCACCATGGATCTCATACGCATCATCCATCAAAAGTCTGATATAGTCTAAAGCATAAGGTCTGTCCGGATGGCGTGCAAGCTGAAGTTTTTGAAAGTCTGTCAGTGATCCAAAAGTTTTTTGTACTTCTTTGTCCAATTCGTCTTGATACTTATTGACAGCCTCAAAATTTGCAATGGCATGTGCCGATACAATCTCTTCTTGTATCTTTTCAATTTTGTTCTCAAAATCTAAATAAGTTGCCATGCACTAATCCTTATATTTTCTTAAAGATAACTACGCCGTTTGTACCACCAAAACCAAATGAGTTACTCATAGTGATATTGATATCTGCTTTTCTAGCCTTATTTGGAACATAGTCCAAATCACAGTTTTCATCTGGTGTTGTATAGTTAATAGTTGGGGGAAGCACACCATCTCTCATAGCCATAAGACATACAACTGCTTCTATAGCACCTGCAGCACCAAGACAGTGACCCACTTGACCCTTGATAGAACTTACCGGAGGACAGTTCTCTTTACCACCAAAAAGTTCTTTAAGTGCAGCTGTTTCGTTTTTATCATTAATTGGTGTTGATGTTCCATGTGCATTTACATAGTCTACTTTTGGCTCACCTGCCATTTTATAAGCACCTTTCATTGCACGAAGAGGCCCATCCATTGTTGGTGTGGTAATGTGATTTGCATCACCACTTTCACCAAATCCGATCAGTTCACCATAGATCGTTGCACCACGTGCAACAGCATCTTCATAACTCTCTAATACAAGTGCTGCTGCACCTTCACCCATCACAAAACCATCCCGATCAGCATCAAATGGTCTAGATGCAGTTTGAGGATCATCATTTCTTGTAGAAAGTGCTTTCATTGCAGCAAATCCGCCGATACCTACTTCACAGATAGCAGATTCTGCACCAACAACCAACATTTTATCTGCAGTCCCAACCATAATAGACTTTGCAGCCTCACCGATAGCATGTGTACCAGCAGCACAAGCAGTTACAGATGAAAGGTTTGGACCTTTTAGTCCTTGATAGATAGAGATAAATCCACCCAACATATTTACAAGAGAAGAAGGGATGAAGAAAGGAGAGATTCTTCTTGGTCCCTTAGTTGCACATACAACAGAGTTTTTTTCAATATTTGGCAGTCCACCTATACCTGAAGCAGATGCGACACCAAATCTTTCCATATCTACATCTTCTGGAAGTTTTGCATCCTCCATAGCTTCCAGGGCAGCTTTAAGACCAAGCTGTATAAATCTGTCTGCTTTCTTTGCCTCTTTTGCATCAAGAACAGTAAGTGGATCAAAATCTGTTATTTCACCAGCAATGCTTACAGCATGTTTTTCTGTATCAAATAACTCAATGTTTTTGATACCGCATTTCCCCTCTACGATCGCAGAAAATGCACTTTCCTTATCTAGTCCTAGGGCATTTATCATCCCTAAACCTGTAACTACAACTCTTTTCACTGGCTCTCCTATTCCACTTATATAAAATATATATTAATACTTCAGAAAATATTAATATATATTTTATTAAATTCCCCGAAGGGAACTCAACTTATACGTTTTCGATAAATTTGATTGCGTCAGCAACAGTTGCTATCGCTTCTGCTTGATCATCAGGAATTTCGATATCGAACTTCTCTTCAAGTGCCATTACTAATTCAACAACATCAAGACTATCAGCCCCAAGATCCTCTACGAATTTAGACTCTTCTTTAACCTCATCTGGGCTCACGTTTAGTTGCTCAACAACTACTTCTTTTACATCATCAAATAATGCCATTGACTACTCCTTAAGTTTGTTAAAAATACCTCTAAGTATAACAAAAAAAGTATAAAAAGCTTATATTTTTCATAAAATCTGTGTCTGTGTGCAGAAAAGAGGTAAAAAAGCGTCTATAAAAACAGCCTTAGATAAGGATATAGATATGATTGTGAATTAATACATGGCATTTTGCCATGCATCAATTCATATGATATGATTAGAATTTATATCTAATATTTGTATAAAAATAACGTCCTGGTTCGTTCATAAGCATCACGTCACTATTATCAATAGAGAGCAACGTCAAGTCTTTATAAGTGTTTGATACTGCATATGTCTCATCAAATAAATTATCAACACCTACAGTAAGTTCAAAGTTTTTATTAAATTGCTTTGTTGCTCTGAGATTAAGAACTGCATAGGCATCTAATTCCTGTTCTCCATTATCCTCATCATAATCTGTCCATGTATCAGAAACTACAACTTCTGCTCTTAGTGCTAAACTCTCATCATAGTCATAGTTCACAGCAGCATTGAGTTTAAATGGTGGTATCTCTGGCATATTTGTTCCATTTTGATCTCTAAGAGGATTATCTTTTTCACCTTTTTGGTAAGACATTCCATAATCAAAATAGAGTGAATCTGTTGCAATATATGTTCCACTTAGATCAAAACCATAGATAGTTGCATCTACATTTTCAAAAGCATGCATCATTTTGTCTGCATTATAGGCAATAAAACCATCCAATTTAGAATAGAAAGCTTTTGCTTTGATCGTTGCATTTTCATACTTCTTTTCAACACCTATATCAAACTCATAGTTCACTGTATTTTTCAGAGTATCAGTTCCTACTTCTGTTCCCATACTGCTTATAAAGTAAAGTTCTCTTGCATCTGGTACTCTAGATGACTTACCAAGACCTGCAAAATATTTTGTAGTCTCATTAACCTGATATGTTGCAAAAATATACCCTGTAAGTTCATTGTAGTTATTGTCTTGCTGTGTAGTATTGTTATTTGTAATCTTTGTATCATCATAACGAAGCGCAAGATCAATCTGTAATTTATCTAATTTAATATGATCTTTGACAAACAAACCTATATTTTTAGTATCTGCATCATCGATACTTTTTCCGATTGTATTGTTTGGCATCATATTCATATAGTATCGACCATCCCAGTTTCTTAGACTATAATCTATTCCTGCTGTAATTGTATGATTATCAACATCAAAACTATTTTTAAGTTTTACCCCTTGCATCTTCGTAGTTAAATGTGATGTCATTGCCTTTTTGGAATCCCAAACTCCGTCTGTACTATTACTATCAGACATCATCCTATACAAAGTAGTCATAGGGTGATCCACGTCTGATTGATAAACTTGAAGGTTTAACTCTTTAGAATAGCTTCCTAGATCTTTAGCGATATACTCCATATTATAAATATCTGAGTCATCATAGAGTGCATCCATTTTAGAAGAAGGATACAAAACATCATCACTTCTATTAGCCGTATAACTCAGTCTCAACTCTTGATTATCGGTAATATCCCAAAAAAGTTTTGCCATAAATGTCTTTTTACTATAAGCATCCATGTCTCGATATGCAGGCTGATATTGTGCACCCATAGGAGCTATACCCTCTGAAATACTGCGTGCTATCTGTCCTACAAAGTCATCACCATCACCATCTTCATATTGTCCGCTTTTTTCTGCTGAACCACTGAGTAAAAATCTTACATTATCAGTATCAGCGACAGCACCACTCATAGAAAAAGAACCTTTTTGGTATCCCCAACTTCCCAAACCTAGATTCAATTCACCCTCAAACTCTTCAGATGGCTTAATGGTATGTATCTTCACATCTCCGCTAAGAGCGCCAAAATCTTCTACATTAAATGGACCTTCATTGATTTCAACATAGTCTATGTTATTGGTCAAAACATGAGAGACAGGCGGATCCATCCTATTTGGACAAGCACCATGTACTTTTGTACCGTCTATCGTCACATTGATATTGTCTTTTTTTTGTCCTCTCAAGACTATATCATTTGCGATCCCTGATCTTCTCACCAATGAAACACTTGATGACTGTTCAGCCAGTGCTTCTCCTAAATCAGCTGATTTAATGTCTTCCCCACTAACATCTTTGATAACCTCTGTATCTACCTTTGACTCTACATGTATTGTTTCTAACTCTACTTCGGCAGCATTCATCCATAATGAACACGCCAAAGAGAGGTAAATTCCCTTTTTCATACTAATCTCCTAAAATAATTTGAGCTATTCTAGTATATTTGTATTAAGTATGTATTAAATTTATCTGATTTGATAACGAAGTGTGATATTGATACTTTTTGGTAAAGATATAGGAGCATTATTTACATTGATAGGAAATGCACTTTTAACAGCATTGCGTGCTGAATTATGGAATACTTTGGGTCCACTTACCGAGATATTTCCCACTTTTCCATTACCTAAAATGGTGAATTTTACATTCACTGTACCTTGCATACCTCTTTTTTTTGCAATTCGAGGGTAAGATTTATGTTTATTGATCTTAGTTCTTATGTTATCAAGAAATTTGTTTTTTTCTGCGGTACTTCTTTGTGATTTTCGTGAAGAAGCTTTTAGTCTTGGTTGCGTTTTCTTTGCTATTTTCTTTTTAACTTTTTTCTTTACTTTAGGTTTCTTCTTTACTTCTTTAACTACAGGTTTAGGTATGATTTTTTGTACTATCGGTTCAGGGATCACCTCTTCTTTAACTTCAGGTTCTTCTTTGATTATTTCAGGTTCAACCACAGGTTCTTTTTCAACCAATGTTTCTTCTTCAACAATAGGTTGTTCTATCTCTTCTACCTGTTCCATCTGCTCTATGGGAGCTACAACTTCAGGGTTAACGCACGATATACACATTTGGAAAACTTTTTCTTCTGATCTTGATGAAACAAGATAATGGTTCTGCAGATAAAAAAACATACTTATACCAAAAAGGTATAGTAATGTGGTGCTAAAATAAGAGATAAAATAACGATGTTTTAGCATGTAAAGGTCTTTTTTGGGATGTATTATGACGGAAAAACGTTAAGGAAGTGTTAAAAAGAACAAAAGACCTTTACATTTAAATCGGGGGAAAATAAATGTAAAATGACTTCTGAGCTTAACTTATTTCGACGTGATAGAAGTATGACATAGAAGTGTTAACTTAGTGTTAAGTTGAATCAACGCTTTTATATTTTCTCTATTTCTGTTTATTTTTTTGGGTAGTCAGGACAGACTGTACCACCAAGGATTTCAAGTGCAGCGGGACAACATCCTTCAGTACTACCTAAATTTTTAAGTGCTCCATCAAAGGCCCAATAATGGTTGTAACTTCCATTACGTAAAAAGTTAAAAACAGTCACTATATCAGTGGCATTAGCATCTTCTGCAAGTTTAATATCATGATCCAAATCTATTATATCTACCACTTCAATAATACATCCTACTTTTAAAGCCTCCTTTTCTGATGCCGAACCTTGAAGCACTAAATTATCATAAAGTTCTTGTATTACTGAAATATCATATGTTCCTGCTTTCATATCTTCTATAGCTGTATTCATATAGCCTAACGCCGGTAAATCAATATTGGTAAAATTCACATCATCACTAAGTTTATACTTTTGAATAAGCGCTTGTACTGCGGTAATATGTTGATATTCTCCATTAGTTGCGATATTTTTAAATTGTTTTATAGTAGGATATTGCTCATCTAACGCATTATAAACATCATAAGCAAGTCTTTCTTCATTACCCATATAAGAAAGTGTATTGGTTAAATTTTCATCCAATGTTGATGCAGGGCCATCTATAGCCGCTTGTACATTATCTGGCAGAATAGATACAGTGGGCACATCTGTAGTAGGGATATCTCCTTCTCCCGTTAAAGTAGACCCACCACCACAACCAATCACAGTTAAAACTGCACCCGCAACCATCAAACTTTTTAATATATTCTTTTTCATAAACTTATACTCCCAACTTAATTTATACTACTATAGCAATCTAGTATGAAGTAAGTGTGAATAATTACTTTAGATTATTAAGGAAGAACCAGCTTTTTCTTCACATCAAAAGTATCTAAAAAAGCACGAATATTTCTTTCTAAAGTTTCATCGTCCAGTTTCAATGCTTCTTTCATAGGAAATTTAAAAAAGAATGGCGGAGGCATAATAGAGTTCTCTTTTTTAGGATCCTTCAAATAGTTAAATATTACATTTTTCATCTCTTCTTGAGTACTGTATGTCATAAGATAACGTCGGTAAATCAATTCATTAGGGATTTGCTCTTTTTTGTGGCACTCTAGACATTTTTTTTGAAACTGTTTTTTTTCATCATAAGACTCTTCCGCATACAGGTCCACATACAACAACATACATAAAAGAATTATTTTTCCCATTTCACCACTACCTCTGTTCCTTCTCCTAATTTGGAATGCACTTCTAAAGCAAATCCATAATTGTTAACAACCTGATTAACTATGTCAAGTCCTATCCCAAATCCACCTTCACTTTTATTTGCCCTTTTAAAACGACAGGTGATCGTGTCTAAACTTTTCTTTGGTATACCTATACCTGTATCAATAACACTTAAAGACTCTTTTGTCAGTGTCAACTTTAAAATCCCTTTAGGCTTATTATATTTTATAGCATTTGAAATGAGATTATCCACAAGACGTGTTGCATCATTTTTATCTATCTCTAACACTATGTCAGGATCTATATTGACCTCAAGTTTTAATCCTTTACTTTCTGCCATCACAGAAAAATAAATGATTCTCTCTTTTGTCAACTTAGACATATCAAGTGTCTCAAGATGTCGATAATAATTATGATTTAAGTTCAAATACGTCAAATCATCATAGATACGACTCAATGTTTTAGAAGCTATTTCAATACGTTCTAATCCTTCATTTTTTTCACATTTTCCAAATGTTTCAAGCATCTCTATATTTGTTAAGATCGTACTGATAGGTGTATTGAGCTCATGAGTGGTATCTTGTATGAAGTGATTCATACTTTCCATAGAATCACGCATAGGTGCTACAAACAATTTACCTAAAAAAAATCCTAAAAGTGAAAAAAAGATCACTGCAGCCAACAAAAAAAGTGCTATATGTTTTTGAAGTTCTACAATGGGTACTTCATTTAACTCTTTACTCACAAGCAGAAAAGCCGCACCCAAATAATAAGGATGAACTTGACTCAGATTATACAGTTTATTCTCATTTGCCATATATTCTTTTTTATCTAAAAGTTTTGTTTCTGAAACTGTCCCGTAGATATACTGCTTTTCTAAATCATAAATAGCTGAATCTACAGAAGGATGTATTGGATAATGCAGTATGGGTTTATAAGTTTGATGCAGTGTTCTTAACTCTTGTTTTATCTCTAAAGCTTGATACTTAAGTGCTTCTCTTTGTTCATCAAGCAGATGATGTTTTTGAAAATTATAGAATATCCATGCTGATATTGAAAAAAGTAAAAAGGTAGAACCAAGATAAATCAATAAAAAACGAATTAGGCTTTTTTTCTCACTCTTTAACAAATCTATATCCTATATTTTTAATGGTTTCTATGTTGTCTTTACCTAGAAAAGAGCGTACTGTCTTTACATAAGACCGTAAACTGCCTGCACTTGGTTCTTCTTCATAATCCCACAAGCGTTCAAATATTTTATTATAGTTTAGTAGCTCATTCGGGTATTCCAAAAAAAGAGAGAGAAGTTTTGCTTCTTTCGTTTTTAGAGGAACTCTTTGCTTATTTCTCGTTAAAAGCATTTCTTTAATATCAAACATAAATCCATCACCTAGATCTATCTTCTCTTCATGTGTGCCATAACGACGCTTAAGCAAAGCATCTACACGTACAAGAAGTTCTTTGAGTGCAAAAGGTTTACGTATATAGTCATTACACCCTATGTCAAACCCACGCGTAACATCTTCTACACTGTTGAGTGAAGTGATGAAAATCGCAGGAGTCTGCACACCATTATCACGTAATGTCTGCAAAAAATCAAAACCATTTTGATGAGGTACTTTAATGTCAAGAAGCATCAAGTCTATGTGTTTTTCATATGCTATTTCTTGTGCTTGCAGTCCATCATAGGCACAAAGTACATTATATCCCTGATATTGCAAAAACTGTTTAACTGTATCACTAAGCTGCTGATCATCTTCAAGAAGTAAAATGGTTGCTATCATCTATTTATCTTTACATGTCTAAGTATTATCTCTACACTGTACCATGCTACCAAAGTAACGAATCTCGTTTTAAATTTCATAAATGACCCTTGTTTAGAATAGCATATAGTAATACAGTAAAATGAATTAAATATGAACCTTTGACATATTTAAACTTACACTTGTACCTACGCCTTTTTCAGACTTGATATGGATATCTATCCCCTCTTCATCACAATATGCTTTGACTAATGCAAGTCCTATGCCCTCTCCATCTTTTTTATCATCTGCCTGATAATATCGTTCATGTACACGTAAAAGTTCGGTTGTACCCATGCCAACACCTTCATCTTCCACACTTAATATATGATTGTTCAGTGTCACATGTATAGGTGCATCCTTGGATGAATACTTCATTGCATTGGATACAATGTTGTCGAACATCTGTTCAAAACCTATCTTGTCCACTTCTATTTCATAAGGTTCTAAAGTAAGTTCAAAAGGATTTCGTTTCTGCTCTTTAAATACTTCGATACGTTCTTCCAACAATAATTGAAGATCAAAACGTTCTTTTTCTATAGTATGCATCTCTTTATGAATGCTATAGACCAACTCATCATAGAGTTTTTTGAGTCTCACACTGGCATCTTCTATGCGTTTTATACGCTTTAAAGATTTTTCATCCTCCATTGTTTTTTTTAACATGACCGTATTGGCTTTGATCGTAGAAAGTGGTATGTTAAGTTCATGGATAATGTCATTGGTAAGAGAAGTAAGCGTATCTTCCATCTGTTTTTTAGGTGCAAAAATGAGCGTAGAGAGCACATACCCCCATCCTATGGCCACCAGTAAAACCAAAGCGCCTGCTATAAAAAAATTAATCTCAGTAAGATTCCAATTCCCTAAAAAACGATACACAGCAGTAAGCAGCGTAAACATGGTCACAAAGTAGATGACCGTACCAAAAACAATCTCTTTTCTCATTTAATGCTCATTTGGTATCCTACCCCACGTACATTTTGTATCTGTGTAGGAAAATATTTTTTAAGTTGCGCGATGTAGACTCTTAATGCTCCATCACTGGCTTCCTCAGCAGAACTCCAGAGGCGTTCTTTTATCTGCTCCAACGGAACCACTCTTCCCTGTCCTTCCAAAAGAGTAAAAAGAAGTTCACTTCCTTTGGTACTTAATTCTAGTGCTTTATCATTTTGATAAAGGGTCTTTGTTAAAATATCAAACTGATAGGTATCTATATGGACGATCTGACTACGTACCTGTCTACGCAACACTGCCTGTATTCGTAAAAAAAGTTCATCCAGGTCTACAGGTTTATGGATATAGTCATCCCCTCCTTTTTCAAACCCCTCTTTTAATGATGCCTTATCTTCTCTGGACGTAATAAATATACAGGGGGTTTCATCCCCACTTTGACGTAATTTTTCTAAAAGTTCAAAACCATTTTCATACGGTAAATTAACATCAAAAAGATAAAGGTCAAACACATGATCATAGGTTAGATCAAGTGCACTGTAAGGGTCTAGCGCACAATGTAAGATATGCCCTTCTTCTTCTAAAAAGTCTTCAAGAGTTTCATTAAATAATTTATCGTCTTCCAATACTAGTATCCGTGCCAATACTTTCCTTCTTTTTAACTATGTTATCCATGATTATACCCCAAAATTATTTACATGATACGCCAATATCATGTTATAATCTTATTCCATAGACCAGACAGAGGGTAAATTTTGAAAATAGATCATTCATTTTTAAGACATAAAGAGGGACAAATTTTACTTCTAGGACTTATGTTATTAGGTGGCTATTTCATCCTTGTATTACTTTGCGCTCTTTTTTATCCAGACTATCTTCAACAGTTACTCAGTATTACAGTTACTAACGTTATTTTTGGACGGATGGCAGGACTCTCTATTGGAGTTGCTTCACAAATGGATTCTACTTTCCTTGTAGCTTTCAATCTTTTTATCGAATCCATTATGGTACTCATCTTGTACCCACTTTTTGTATTGAGTTGGAAGAAGCTTGACTTCGTCTCATACAAACCACTTAACCACTATTTGGAACGGTCTAAAAAAAATGCACATAAATATGAACCTCTTATTCGACGTTATGGGATCATTGGCCTTATTTTATTTGTATTGACACCTTTTGCAATGACAGGGCCTGTAGTGGGAAGCTTTGTAGGATTTTTAATTGGGTTTAGGCATCGTTTAACGCTCTGCATCGTAATTTTAAGTACATTCATTGCTATTATATTATGGATCTATTTGATTAAGAATTTTGAAGAGACACTGGTTGCATACAGTGACAGACTTATGATAGGTGTATTCATAGCTATCGCTGTACTGTTTTTGTGGTATTTGATCAAGAAAACTTTTCGTTAAAAAAGTTTTCTACACATTACATAAACATTCCGCCATTCACTTTAAGTGTCTCACCTGTAATGTAAGAAGAGTGATCGGAGAGTAAAAAAGCTACAGCTTCAGCGACCTCTTTAGGTTCACCGAATCTAGCCATCGGTATCTTTGAGGTAAAAGATGCTTTTACCTCATCTTTAAGTACATCTGTCATCTCTGTAGCGATGAATCCTGGAGTAATCGTATTATAACGGATGCTTCTAGGTGCTGCTTCTATCGCGAAACTTTTTGTCATCGCGATCGTTCCGCCTTTACTTGCCGCATAATTTGTCTGCCCTGCATTTCCTGTTTCACCTACGATGGAAGAGATGTTCACCACCGAACCAAAACGCTTTTTCCCCATCACTTTGAGCGCTTCACGACACCCTATAAATGTTGATGTAAGGTTTGCATTGATCACATCCATAAATTCTTCTGTTTTCATACGCATCGCCAATTTATCTTTTGTAATACCTGCATTATTCACTAAATATGAAAGTTCACCATCTGCTTCAACGATACTTTTCATCGCTGCGACAAAAGCCTCATCATCGCTTACATCAAACCCGATCACTTCTGCTTTCCCGCCTGCGGCTTCTATAGCTTCTTTCACAGCATTTGCTTCAGCCTCGCCAGAACGATAATTGATCCATACTTTCAAACCAAAAGTCGCGAGACTCTTTGCTATCTCTGCACCTATTCCTCTACTTGCCCCAGTGATTAAAACATTATTACCTGTAAATTTCATTTTGACCCTTTTTTATTCTTTGATAAAATTGTACCATGTTTTTATGGTACAATGGCAGAAAGGAAAAAGAGATATGGAAAAGAAAATTAAAAAATCAGTAGCGACCTTACTTGCACATATCATTAAAATAGATCACAGAGATATCGAAAAGGAAGCGCCACTTTTTTGTAAACTTATGGAAATGGATTTTGATTGCAATTCCGAGGAAGCAGAAACATTTCTGAAACAAATACTAGAAGAAGAGTATGATCTTGATGAGCATATTGCTATTATCAATGATGCTCTATGTGATGACAAACTCAGTAAAATGCATATCCTCGAGCAACTTAATCATATTATCTACTCAGATACGATCACTCCTAATGATTACGAAGAATTTGAAAAGATCAAAAAGGCACTTTTCTCCTGTTGACCCAAAATTTGGGTCAGATCAGTGGTTCATCCATCTCAGCAGGTATTTCTAATCCCATAAGCTTAAGCACTGTAGGTGCAACATTATTTAATCCACACCCCTTTTTAACTTCAGTTACACCCTCAGCTATAACAAAACACCATACTTCACCTACAGTATGATTGGTCAGGACATGTCCTTCACTGTCTCTCATCTCTTCACAGTTTCCATGATCAGAAGTAAGCACCACTGCATATCCGTCCTCTTTTGCTTTGTTGAGTATTAACCCCAATTCCGTATCAACAGCATTCACTGCTTGACATGCTGCTTCATAATTACCTGTATGTCCTACCATATCCCCATTGGCAAAATTCACTACGATGAAATCATAAGATTCATCCATCGCTATACGTACAGCTTCACCAACCTCTGGTGCAGACATCTCCGGTTTCATATCATAGGTTTTCACATCAGGACTAGGGATGAGTACTCTACTCTCTCCTATCATAGGCTCTTCTATACCACCATTCATAAAGAAAGTAACATGGGCATACTTTTCAGTTTCAGCTGTATGAAGCTGTCTAAGTCCTGCATTAGATATCACTTCTGCCAAAGTGTTTTTAGGTGTTTCTTTAGGAAAAAGTATAGGGTAAGGAAAACTTGCATCATACTTAGTCATTGTTGCGATATTCAGTGGTGTAGACTTACATGCAAACTCATCGAAATGTTCATCCCCTAAAGCCGAAGTGATTTCACGTGCTCTGTCTGAACGAAAATTTGTCAAAAGTACAACATCATCCTCTTCCATTCCTCCATACGCTTCAAATGCAACAGGTTCTATAAATTCATCCGTCTCATTTTTTGCATAACTCTCATCGATATACGCTTCTGGAGACAATGACGTTGATGGTGTAGCCTCAGCTATGGCACGATATCCTTTTTCCACTCTCTCCCAACGGTTATCTCTGTCCATTGTAAAGAAACGTCCACCTATACTGGCGATGGAGATATTTTCATCACAGATCTCTTCTATTTGATCCACATAGGTTTTAGCTGAAGTAGGACTCACATCTCTCCCATCTGTGATCAAGTGTAAAAAGACTTTTTTCCCTCTGCTTTTTGCAAGTTTTGCCAAGCCAATGGTATGTTCTATATGAGAATGTACACCCCCGTCACTGAGCAGACCTATCAAATGTACACGATCACTCTTCTTCAAGACATCATTTAAAACTTGATTTTCTTCGATACTCCCATTCTCAAGAGCCAAAGAGATCTTTACGAGATCCTGATACAAAATACGTCCCGATCCTATGGTCATATGTCCCACTTCAGAGTTCCCCATCTGTCCTTCAGGTAGACCTACACTTAAGCCATGTGTAGAGATAAGTGCACTGGGTGCTGTCTCAAAAAGTCTATCATAAGTAGGTTTTGTCGCATCTTTAAATGCATTACATGTACTGTCTGGTTTACACCCGATGCCATCAGTGATGATTAAAACTGTTTTTTGCTGTTTCATAATCTTTTCTTTTCGTAGTATTTAATTGAAATAATAGTAAAATAAACTTTCTTAATTCTTTAATACAAAATTTTAAATGAAAGTTGCCCATGCTATACGAACTCTCCCAACTCTTAGATATTAATCTTTTCGGATACATCTCAGTGCGTGCCGGTGTTGCATTTTTCCTCGCTTTTATACTGACACTCTTTATCATGCCAAAGTATCTTGCCTGGGCTATTTCAAAAAATGCAAATCAACCCATCAGTAAATATGTCCCTGCACATGAAGGGAAGCGACATACACCAACGATGGGTGGTGCAGTATTTCTTATCTCTTCACTCTTTGCAGCTCTACTGACTGTAGATCTATCTAACATTTACATACTCGGTGGGCTTATCACACTTATAGGTTTTGGTTTGGTGGGTTTTAAAGATGATCTGGGAAAAGTACTCGCAGGAGACAACCTGGAAGGACTTACGCCTAAAGGAAAAATGGGATTACAGGTTATCGTTGCTGCACTTGCAACAGGATTGCTTCTCTACGGAGGATTCCCGACGGAATTTTATGTACCTTTTCTAAAAACACCTCTTTTTGACTTAGGATACGCAGCCATTCCTTTTTGGGTACTTGTATTTCTAGCCACTACCAATGCTGTTAACCTAACAGATGGACTTGATGGTCTGGCAACAGTACCCTCAATCATTGCATTAGTCACATTGGGCTTGATCATCTATGTGACAGGTCATGCCATTTTTAGCCAGTATCTACTGGTTCCTAACATCAAAGGTGTGGGTGAAGTGATGATACTTGCTGCAGCCCTGATAGGTGGTCTATTTGGTTTCTTATGGTACAACTGTTACCCTGCAGAAATTTTTATGGGAGACACAGGAAGCCTTGCTATCGGTGGCTTTTTAGCTTATTTAGCTATCTTGGGGAAAAGTGAGATACTGCTCATCCTTATTGGTCTCATCTTTGTCATAGAAACGGTTTCTGTCATACTGCAAGTAGGAAGTTTTAAGCTGCGTGGAAAACGTGTCTTTCTCATGGCTCCCATACATCACCATTTTGAACTCAAAAAATGGGCGGAGAATAAAATCATCGTACGTTTTTGGATGATCTCCTTCATCGCAAATGTACTTGCACTCATCTCTTTTAAGTTTAGATAATGATGGACCAAATAAAACCTACACTCTTCGGTTACGGACTCACCACCAAAGCCATCGCAAAAAAACTAGGCGGGGGATGTACATTCTTTGATGACAATGTCAAAGAGGCCTACACTGATGAAGCAGGAAATCATATATTTCCTTCTGCCCTTTTTGATCCTGAAAAAAGTCACCTGGAAGTTACAACACCTAGTCTCAAACCAAACCATCCGCTGATCAGATCTGCAAAAAACCTCTTAAGCGAATATGATTACTTCGACAAAGTAATGCCTTTTAGCATCTGGATATCTGGGACTAACGGTAAAACAACGACCACCCAAATGCTCACACATCTTTTAGCTAAACGTGGAGCACTCAGCGGCGGGAACATCGGTACCCCTTTGGCAGACTTAGACACAAGTGCACCGATCTGGGTACTGGAAAGCTCTTCATTTGCTTTGCATCATACCCATATAGCATCACCAAATGTCTATCTCCTGCTTCCTATCACTCCAGATCATTTAGACTGGCATGAAACACCTGAACAGTACGCAGCAGATAAACTTAGACCCCTACTGACAATGAAAGAGGGAGAACTGGCTCTCGTACCTAAAGGGTTGAATCTTCCAAAAACAAATGCCTATGTTGTCGAGTATGACTCTAACGAGTTTGTAGAAGCGTATTTTAAACTCGATAGCAGCCAGTTGCGTTTCAAAGCTGCCTTTTTACAAGATGCACTGCTCGCACTTGCTGTGACTAAAGTGCTATTTGATGAAGCAGACTATGCACTTATGAATACCTTTACACTTGATGCCCACAGACAAGAAGAACTCAAAGATGCACAAGGTAGACTTTGGGTAAACGACTCCAAGGCGACAAACCTCGATGCTACCATACAAGCAGTGAAAGGCTATGATGACAGACACATACATCTCATCTTAGGCGGTGATGACAAAGGGGTGGATCTGACACCACTTTTTGAAAGTATGAAGTCACTTAACCTTACACTATATACTATAGGGGCAAATTCTGACAAACTTTTGAGCCTTGCAAAAGTATATGATATCAACGTTGTAGAATCACAAACCATCCAAACTGCTGTAAAACAGATAGATAAA
>NZ_JBFENQ010000023.1:0-15784 GCF_041551015.1 Sulfurovum sp.
AAAACCAGAAACAATTAACTATAGAACCCTAAAACCAGAAAGAGACGGTCTTTTCTGTGCGAAGATTTTTGGACCTATCAGAGACTATGAGTGTCTTTGTGGTAAATACAAAAAGATGCGTTACAAAGGCGTTGTATGTGAGAAATGTGGGGTTGAAGTAACCACTTCCAAAGTAAGAAGAACCCGTATGGGTCATATTGACCTTATTGCTCCTGTAGCACATATTTGGTATGTTTCTTCACTTCCATCACGTATTGGTACACTTTTGGGTGTAAAGATGAAAGACCTTGAAAGAGTACTTTACTATGAAGCATATATTGTTAAAACAGCCGGTGAAGCAAGTTATGACAGTGAAGGTCTAAACCCACTGGCAAAATATGATGTTCTTAATGAAGAGCAATATCAGCAGATCATGCAACGTTTTGGCGATACAGATTTAGATGCAAGAATGGGTGGAGAGATCATCCAAGAATTACTTGCTGACCTTGACCTTGTTGAAATGTTTACACAACTCAAACTTGATATTCAAGCGACAAAATCTGAAGCAAAAAGAAAGACAATTGTTAAACGTCTTAAAGTGATTGAGGCATTCCTTCACTCAGGTAACAGACCAGAGTGGATGATGTTGACTCAACTACCGGTACTCCCACCAGATTTGAGACCTCTTGTAAGTCTTGATGGTGGTAAGTTTGCTGTTTCTGATGTGAACGACCTTTATAGAAGAGTGATCAACAGAAACCAAAGACTTAAAAGACTTGTAGAGCTTGATGCACCTGAAATCATTGTTAGAAATGAAAAACGTATGCTTCAAGAAGCAGTAGACGCACTTTTTGACAACGGTAGAAGAGGAAATGCAGTTAAGGGTGCAAACAAAAGACCACTGAAGTCACTTTCTGAAGTGATCAAGGGTAAACAAGGTCGTTTTAGACAAAACCTTCTTGGTAAAAGGGTTGACTTCTCTGGCCGTTCGGTTATTGTTGTTGGTCCGGACTTGCGTATGGATCAGTGTGGATTGCCTAAAAAAATGGCGATCGAACTCTTTAAGCCACATTTGATGGCAAAGCTTGAAGAAAAAGGGTATGCAACGACTCTAAAACAAGCTAAGAAGATGATCGAAAAGCAAGAGAATGAAGTATGGGAATGTTTAGAAGAGGTAGTTGATAATTATCCTATCTTACTGAACCGTGCACCAACACTTCATAAACTTTCAATTCAAGCGTTCCACCCGAGACTTATCGAGGGTAAAGCGATTCAATTGCACCCACTGGTTTGTTCTGCGTTCAACGCCGACTTTGATGGGGATCAAATGGCGGTACATGTACCTCTTTCAGATGAAGCGATAGCTGAAGCAAAAGTATTGATGCTTGCATCGATGAACATTTTGCTTCCAGCATCAGGTAAGGCAATCGCCGTACCTTCACAAGATATGATCTTAGGTCTTTATTACCTAACGCTTGAGAAGAATGATGTAAAAGGTGAACATAAACTTTTCGCAAACGTTGAAGAGGTTGAGATCGCATTTGAACAACAGTCACTTGATCTTAATGCACGTATCAGAACAGTGATAGAGGGACGCATTGCAAAATCAACTGCAGGTAGACTGATATTAAAATCAATTATCCCTGATTATGTACCAGAAAAATACTGGAATAAAATCTTGAAGAAAAAAGATATCGGTGCATTGGTTGACTATATCTATAAAATAGGTGGTGTTTCTGAAACTGCCGGATTCCTTGATAATCTTAAGGATATGGGTTTCAAATATGCAACTAAAGTAGGAGTTTCTATCTCTATTGATGATATTAAAATTCCTGAGATCAAAGTAGGACGTGTTATTTCTGCAAAAGAAGAAGTAAAAGAGATACAGAGACAATTTGGTGCGGGTCTATTGACGGATCAAGAGCGTTATAATAAAATTATCGATATCTGGACAGATGCGAACAATGGTATTGCTGAAGGTCTTATGGAGCTTATTAAGGCAGATAAAGACGGGTTTAACTCAGTGCATATGATGGCAGACTCTGGGGCAAGAGGTTCAGCGGCACAGATCAGACAACTTTCTGGTATGAGGGGTCTTATGGCGAAATCAGATGGGTCAATTATTGAAACACCTATTACGTCAAACTTCCGTGAAGGTCTAAATGTACTTGAGTACTTTATTTCAACACACGGTGCAAGAAAAGGTCTTGCCGATACAGCACTGAAAACGGCGAATGCGGGTTACTTAACAAGAAAACTGATCGATGTTGCACAAAATGTGAAGATCTCTATGACAGATTGTGGTACACACGAAGGTGTAGAAGTATCTGATATCGTTGTAGGTAATGAAATGATCGAGCCATTGGCAGATCGTATCTATGGTAGAGTACTTGCTGAAGATGTGATCGATCCTATTACTTCTGAAGTTTTGGTGAGTGAAGGTACGATGATAGATGAAGAGACTGCTTCAAGAGTACAGGATGCAGGTGTACGTTCAGTCGTTATGAGAGCACCATCATCATGTAAAGCACCAAAAGGTATTTGTGCAAAATGTTATGGACTGAACATGGCGGATAACAAAATGGTTAAACGTGGGGAAGCTGTAGGTGTTATTGCAGCGCAATCTATTGGTGAGCCAGGAACACAACTTACACTCCGAACATTCCACACAGGTGGTACGGCAACAGCAGGTAAAGAAGATAGACAAGTTATCGCAAGTAAAGAAGGGTTTATTAGATACTATAACCTGAATGTATATCGTAACAGAGATGGTAACCTTATCGTTGCAAACAGAAGAAATGCAGGGGTACTTTTGGTTGAACCTAAGATCAAAGCAGTAGTCGACGGTACAGTTTCTCTTGTAGTGACGCATGATGAGTATGTGATCTCTGTAAATTCCGGTAGCGCAGATGAAGTGAAGTATAACCTTAGAAAATCGGATGTAGCCAAATCAAATGAACTTGCAGGTGTTGCAGGTAAAGTTGAAGGAAAACTTTTCTTACCGCTTCAGGATGGGGATAAAGTAAAAGAGGGTGACTCTATCGTTGAAGTGATCAATGAAGGTTGGTCTGTACCGAGCCGTGTACCATTTGCTTCTGAACTTAAAGTTGAAGATGGTGCTCCAGTAACACAGAATGTTATTTCTGAGTCAAAAGGTAAAGTGAAATTCTTCTTGCTTAAAGGGGATTATCTTGAAGCACATACAAGTATTACAGAGGGTACAAAAGTAGTAGAAAAAGGGCTCTTTGCAGTTATTGTTGATGAAAATAACAGAGAAGCTGCAAGACACTATATCTCAAGAGGATCTGTGGTGAAGGTAGATAATGATGCGGTGGTTCAAAGAGGTGATCTTCTTTCTGCGCCTGAAACATCATCTCATGTAGTAATCGCTGAATGGGATCCGTATTCAGAGCCTATTATTGCTGAACAGCAAGGAAAACTGAAGTTTGAAGATATTATTCCAGGTGTAACAGTTGTTGAACAGTTTGACGAGGTTACAGGGGATACGAGACTTGAGCTTAACGAATATATTCCTGCTGCATATAAGCCGGCAATTGTTCTTGCAACTGAAGGTGGAGAACTCATTCGTTATCAGCTTGATGCGAAGACGATCTTATTTGTTAAAGATGGTGATGATGTAAGTATCGCGGATATCTTGGCAAAAACACCAAAAGCGGCTATCAAGTCAAAAGATATTACGGGAGGTCTTCCAAGAGTTTCTGAACTCTTTGAGGCTAGACGTCCTAAGGATATTGCACTTATCGCGCAGATCGATGGTGTAGTAAGTTTTGGTAAGCCACTACGTGGTAAAGAGAGACTTATTATTTCTGGTGATAATAATCAGGTAACTGAACAGTTCATCGATAAGAATAAAGTATCGCTTGTACATATGGGTGAGTATGTACATGCAGGTGAAAAACTGACTGATGGTACTGTCTCAAGTCATGATATCCTTGCAGCACTTGGGGAAAAAGCATTGTATGAGTACATTGTGTCTGAAGTACAAATGGTTTATCGTAGACAAGGGGTTAATATCTCAGATAAACACATTGAGATCGTTACTTCTCAAATGATGAGACAAGTGAAAGTCGTTGAGAGTGGTGATTCTAAGTTTATCGCTGGAGACATTGTTTCTCGTCGTAAGTTCCAAGAAGAGAATGAAGCAGTGATCAAGCTTGGTGGTGAACCTTCTATTGCTGAGCCGATGCTTGTAGGTATTACACGTTCAGCTGTTGGTGCAGATAGTATTATCTCTGCGGCATCATTCCAGGATACAACGAAGGTACTTACTTCTGCATCTATCGCAGGAACAATAGATACCCTTGAAGATCTTAAAGAAAATGTTGTTATCGGACGCCTTATCCCAGTGGGTACTGGTATGATTGATAATGATAATATCAAATTGAAAGCTGCAGAGTAATCTCTGCACACTGTTTCTAGTTTAGGCTAGAAACAGGTTAAATCTCTTTTCATTACCTCCTCCCTTTTAAATATAAGAATTACTAAAGAATATTTCGATATAATATGCCTCCAAAAATCTGCGCGATTAGTCCAGATAAAAGCATTCTAAATGAGCGTTTTTATGTGGTGTAAGAACCCAGATTCAAGAGATATGATCTCAATTCAAACTAACCAGAAAGGAAACGATTTGCCTACAATTAACCAATTGATTCGTAAAGAACGTCAAAAGCAAGTGAAAAAATCAAAATCACCTGCGCTCGTAAAATGTCCTCAAAGAAGAGGCGTATGTACTAGAGTATATACTACAACACCAAAGAAACCTAACTCGGCACTTAGAAAAGTTGCTAAAGTAAGATTGACAAGTGGTTTTGAAGTAATCTCATACATCGGTGGTGAGGGTCACAACCTTCAAGAACACTCTATCGTACTTGTAAGAGGCGGAAGAATTAAAGATTTACCTGGTGTTAAGTATCACATTGTTCGTGGTGCACTAGATGCTTCAGGAGTAACTGGAAGAACAGTTGCAAGATCTAAGTACGGTACTAAAAAACCTAAATAATCTCAGATTATTTAAATAAGTTAAAAAGTAAAAGTTTAGTCTAGAGATAGACTTAAAACAGGTGTTGTCATTTATCCTTAGGGGACAAGACTTGAGTAAATCAACCATATAAGATTGAAGAAGGAAACATAATGAGAAGAAGAAAAGCTCCCGTTAGACCGGTATTGCCAGATCCAGTACACGGTTCTAAAGTATTAACAAAGTTTATCAATGCAGTAATGCTAGATGGTAAGAAAAGCACAGCACAAAAAGTAATGTATGCTGCGTTAGAGAGAATTGAATCAAAATCTGGTGAAAAAGGTATTGAAGTATTCAACAAAGCGATGGATAACGTCAAACCTGTAATGGAAGTAAAAAGCAGAAGAGTAGGTGGTGCAACGTACCAGGTACCTATCGAAGTTAGACCTGTAAGACAACAATCACTGGGAATCAGATGGATCGTTGATGCAGCTAGAAAAAGAAATGAAAGAACTATGATGGAGCGTTTAAGCAATGAGCTTATGGATGCTGCGACTGAAAAAGGTTCTGCTTTCAAAAAGAAAGAAGATACGTATAGAATGGCTGAAGCAAATAAAGCATTTGCTCACTATAGATGGTAAGGAACTAAGTTATGGCAAGAACGCACAAACTTAATGACGTAAGAAACATCGGTATTGCTGCTCACATTGATGCAGGTAAAACAACAACAACTGAAAGAATTCTTTTCTATACAGGTGTTGAACATAAAATTGGTGAAGTACATGATGGTGCTGCAACAATGGACTGGATGGAGCAAGAGCAGGAAAGAGGTATTACAATTACTTCTGCTGCTACAACTTGTGAATGGGCAGGTAAACAAATTAACATTATTGATACTCCGGGGCACGTTGACTTCACTATTGAAGTTGAACGTTCAATGAGAGTTCTTGATGGTGCTGTATCTGTATTCTGTGCAGTTGGTGGTGTTCAGCCACAATCTGAAACAGTATGGAGACAAAGAAACCGTTATGGGGTACCATCAATTGTATTTGTAAACAAGTATGACAGAACAGGTTCAGACTTTTATGAAGTTGAGAGACAAATTCGTGAGAGACTAAAAGGTAATCCTGTGCCAATTCAATTACCAATTGGTGCTGAAGAGAATTTCCAGGGTGTTGTTGACCTTGTTAAAATGAAAGCAATCGTTTGGGATCAAGATGCTGCTATGGGTTCTAACTACCACGTAGAAGAGATTCCTGAAGATATGATGGAATTATCAGAAACGTACCGTGAAAAACTTATTGAGAGTATTTCTGAGGCAGATGGTAATGACGCACTTATGGAAAAATACATGGAAGGCGAAGAGCTTACTGAAGAAGAGATTGCAGCTGGAATTAAAGCAGCAACTATCGGTATGCATATTGTGCCAATGACTGTTGGTTCAGCATTTAAAAACAAAGGTGTTCAGACACTACTTGACGCTGTTGTTGATTACCTCCCATCTCCAGTTGAAGCACCTGCGATTAAGGGTACTAAAATGGAAGATGAAGATGCTGAAGTAACTGTTGAATCTACAGACGATGGTGAATTTGCTTCACTAGCATTTAAGATCATGACTGACCCATTTGTTGGACAGTTGACATTTATTCGTGTATACCGTGGTTCTTTAGAGGCAGGTTCTTACGTACTTAACTCAACTAAAGAGAAAAAAGAGCGTATCGGACGTATCATGAAAATGCATGCAATCAAACGTGAAGAAGTTTCTGAGATCTATGCAGGTGAGATCGGTGCGGTTGTTGGATTGAAAAATACAACTACTGGAGATACACTTTGTTCAGATAAAGATAAAGTAGTACTTGAAAGAATGGATTTCCCAGAGCCGGTTATCTCTGTTGCAGTTGAACCTAAAACAAAAGCTGACCAGGAAAAAATGGGAGTTGCGCTTGGTAAACTTGCTGCAGAAGATCCGTCTTTCCGTGTTTCTACAGATGAAGAGTCTGGTCAAACTATTATTTCAGGAATGGGTGAGCTTCACCTTGAAATTCTTGTAGATAGAATGAAAAGAGAGTTTAAAGTTGAAGCTGAAGTGGGTGCACCACAAGTTTCATACCGTGAGACTATTAGAAAGTCTGTAAACAAAGAATACAAGTATGCTAAACAATCAGGTGGTCGTGGACAGTTCGGTCATGTTTACCTTAGAATCGAGCCACAAGAACCAGGTTTTGGTTACGAGTTTGTTGATGAAGTTAAAGGTGGGGTAATTCCAAAAGAGTTTATCCAGCCGATAAATAAAGGTGTTCAAGAAGCTATGGCTAGAGGTATCCAGGCGGGTTATCCAGTAGAAGATGTTAAAGTAACAGTATATGATGGGTCTTACCATGATGTCGATTCATCTGAAATGGCGTTTAAACTTGCTGGTTCAATGGGATTCAGAGATGGTTGTAGAGAAGCAAATCCAGTTATCTTGGAACCACTGATGAAAGTTGAAGTTGAAGTACCTGAAGACTATATGGGTGACGTTATTGGTGATGTTGCTAAAAGACGTGGTCAGGTAAATGGTATGGATGACAGAGCTGGTAACAAAATCGTTAATGCGTTTGTTCCACTTTCTGAAATGTTCGGATACTCAACAGACCTACGTTCAATGACTCAAGGTCGTGCAACGTATGCTATGGAATTTGATCACTATGAAGAAGTTCCACAGAATGTAGCTAAAGAGATCATCGAAAAAAGAAACAGCTAATTTAGTGTTTCATTACGATATCTTTGACCGGATGGATTTTGCTCCATTCGGTCACCTACTATCAGTAAGCGCTCTCACTACAAAAAATCCATTCAATTAAATCTCCAGAAAATTAACACCAAATTTTAAACCATATAGAAATATTATTCTATTTTAATTTTTAAATTAGCATACAATAGTATTTAAAGGATACCTTATATGAAATATATTATTGATCTTATAGAAGATGTACGGGAACAAATAGGAAATCAAGATGATTTTATACTTACTGCAATGCTTTTAAAAGAAAACATGGAAGATTCAGAAAAGTTAATCTACGCAGGGGAATCGCCTCTTAATTTATTTCATTTGGATGAAGCAGAGAAACAACTTATTTTTAAAATAGATGGTAGTCAAGCCAGAATCACTGTAGGAGAACTTATTCCCCCTTTGTTGATACTTGATATGGATGCTATGATGTATGCGCTTAGAATGGATGTAAATGTACAGTATAAAGGTATGGAGATAGTTGGATTTGGTAAAAATGATGAGGAGAAGAAATATATCTTGTTTATCAAGATATAAAACTTCTTTTAGTTCTAGGCGTACACAGACTCTTTACCAAACTCTTTAGCAAGCAAGGCATAGAAGAGTGCTCTGTACTTATGTCTGTTTGAAGTACCCATAGCTTCACACACACCTTTGATAGCAGCGTCTAAAGTTGCATCATTGGCATCAACCCCGAGCTTATTTTGTAAGAAATTCTTTTTGACTGTGTCAAGTTCCTCCCTGTCAGAACATGATACGGTTTCAGCATCCTGTTTGTAGATAGATGGCACTAAATCTTCAGTTGCTTTACTAATCAAGTCTTCTGAAAGATCTAATCCTAATTCTTTCGAAACAGCCATATAGTGTTCAATCTTTTCTACGAGTTTACTCATATTTTCTCCTTAAAATATTTCTAATATTTTATTATATCTATAAATAATACTTAGGTCAAATATTGAGGTTTTTGTGCTAAAAGTATCCAGTTCATACTGATATTGTGCTGTTTGCAAAAATGAGCTAGAGATTCATAGGGAATTTTTTTACGTCTTTTAATCACTGCAAAATATTGTGGGTCAAGCTCGAGTGAGTCTGCTATATCTCTATCCAGTATTTTTTCTTTCTTGGTTTCCATAGAGAGTATCTGTTTGACTCTTTGCATCACTTCATGAAAATCTATCATTGATATCCTTCGTATTCATATAGGTGTATCATAATATATTTTTAGGGACATGTTTAAAACTATGTCAAATTGTAATGTTTTAGGGAGAGAGTTAAAATGTAATTGTACTCTGACCGAAGAGTATGGATACCTTCGGTGTAGGTGGATATATTAGTTTTTGGTACTGTCTATCTCAATGACGGTATGTACATTCCCTCTAGGGTTAAAGTCAGCGATCAGTTTCATCGACTTAGGTTGTAATTTGCTGTAAAGTGCATCATAGATCTCGTTGGCAGAATTTTCATGTGAGATATATCTTGTCATAAATGAGTTGATATAGAGTTTGAGTGCTTTTAATTCTATAACAGTTTCATTTGGTTCATAACTCAGTTTGAGTGTAGCAAAATCAGGATAGCCTGAACGAGGGCACATACACATGAACTCAGGTAATTCTATATTGATCGTATAATTTTTCTTATGCTCATTTGGCCAATAATTCTCTTCACTGTTAATGTCAAATTCTTGTATCTCTTTTTCACCGTATTTCATATTTTTCCTTTAGTTGTATCTTTTAATTAATGCTTCTTCATCTATGGGTTTGCTCACACCAAAGCCTTGTATATAGTCAATGCCAAGTGTTTTTAGTTTCTTTTTCTGCATTTCATCGTCTACCCACTTTGCAACGGTTTGAATGTGTAAGTTCTTTGCCATATCAATTAAAGAATGAAGCATAGCATAAGTTGTTTCATCTTCTAAGTTTGTCACATAATCTCTATCAAACTGGACCATGTCAAATTTAAAATGTTTCATATATTCCATAGATGCATTGGATGAACCAAAATTGTCAATACAGATTTTTATGCCATGTGACCTGAAATTTTTGAGTGTTTTCAGATATCCGCTAAGATCATGATGTGTTTTACGTTCATAGAGTTGTATGATCAGACGGGATGGATCTACCTGTTTTTCACCTAAGTAGTCAAAAAGTTTTTCCTGAAAAGAGCCGTCTCTTAGAGAAAAAGGTGAAAGATTAAAGGTAAATGAAATACTCTGATCCACAAGAGGTAAGAGGTCGATGACATGTTTAATTAGTGTTAGATCATAATCTCTACCTAAGCCTAAACGATTAATAATAGGCAGATATACACGAGGTAAGATATCTTTATGTGTTTGGGAATTTAGTTTGACTGCAATTTCATACGTATCTATAGAATCGTTATGCATATTGAGCAAAGGTCTGAAGGATAAGAGTAACTTTTTCTTTTGGATCGTATTTATCACATCTTTTTCTATACTTGAGAGTTCACTCGCATCTTTTATATTATACGTGTGTTTTTCTTTTTCATTTGAAGATTGACTTGCAATGATATCTCGAAGTTGTAGGATTACTTTTTCAAAGTCTTCATTTGTATTGGTGATAATGGCAAATTGATAATCTACTTCTATATTGTTAATATGACTGTTTTCTTCTATCAGAGTTTCTAGTACCGTTTGTATATTTTCATGGTTTTCATTGAGAGCAATTAAAAATTCTGAACCACGACCTCGTCCAATAAGAACTTTATCTAAACCATTTTGTTTAAAGATTAGATTTAATTTTCGAGAAATAGTATAAAGAAGATTATCTATCTGCTCGCTACTATAGTTTTCATTTAATGATGAGAGGTTTTCTATGTTTAAACAGGCAAGAGATTTTGGTTTATAGTCTTGTAGCTTTTTAACAAATGTTTTTGTATTAAACCCTTGTGTAATCTGATCTATCATGGTCTCTTGTACACTCAGGTTCATTAAGAAATAGATAAAATAGATGGTAATAAAGGTAATAGCTCCAAGAAGGGTAATATCTTTTATACTGATATTGGGTGTATCTTCTTGATAAATAGTGGTATAAAAAACAAGAAAAACAAGAATGAGTACGGGCATACCCGCTCTAAGAGCTAAGATAAAACGTCGGCCTCTTTCTTCTTTTTGGGAGTATAGCATTAAACATCCAGGTGTTTTACATCTTTAGCATGGCTTTCAATGTAGTTTCTTCTAGGCTCTACTTCATCACCCATGAAGAGTACAAATGTATCACTGGCACTTTCATCATCACCAATGGTAACTTGTAAAAGTCTTCTGTTTTCCGGAGTCATTGTTGTTTCCCAAAGTTGTTCAGGGTTCATTTCACCTAAACCTTTGTATCGTTGTATATATGCACCTTTTTTAGCAGAACTTTCAACTTCTTCAAAGAGAGCAAGAAGATCTTGATCTTTAAACTCATCTGTGCCGTATTCAGAAATTTTTTGGTGTATGTGTATTGCTTCATTATAATGAGGATTTGTAAATAGTATTTCATCTACGATGAGTTCTTCGAGTCCATCATTTGTTTGTACAAACAAATGAATTGTATCATCGGTAATAGTTTTATTTAGGATATTATATCCAAGTTCAGCGATGTATGCTTCTATTGTTTTTGCAAGCTCTCTGTTATTGGTGCCTATCACATCTGGATTTTCAATCATATAACGAAGTACCTCAGGCAATGCAAAACGTTTTTCTATCTCTTTGAGTGTCATACGGTAGTATGCCACCAGCTTAAAGAGTTCTACAAGATCTGCTTGTCCCATAGTTGTACTTTCAATCGCAGTGATACCATTTTCTATAAGATAGTCATTCAATGCTTTTTCATCTTTAAGATAGACTTCATTTTTACCTTTTTTATAACGGTAAAGTGGAGGCTGTGCAAGGTAAAGATAACCTTTTTCAATAACTGGTTTTAGGAATCTAAAGAAGAACGTCATAAGCAGTGTTTGGATGTGAGATCCATCCACATCGGCATCAGTCATGATAATAACTTTATGGTATCTTAATTTATCTTCATCAAACTCTTCACCGATACCACAACCCAGTGCAGTGATCATATTTTTTATCTCATCTGATTTAAGGATCTTTTCTAAACGTGCTTTCTCTACGTTAAGGATCTTACCTTTGAGAGGAAGAATGGCTTGGAAAACTCTGTCACGACCCTGTTTGGCAGAACCACCTGCAGAATCACCCTCCACCAGATAAATTTCAGATATTTCTGGGTCTTTGCTCTGACAGTCTGCAAGTTTACCCGGAAGCGTTCCTATACTCATGGAATCTTTACGTTTTACTAAGTCTTTAGCTCTTTTTGCAGCATCTCTACCTCTGGCAGCAAGAAGTATTTGAGCCATGATAGCTTTTGCTTCTATTGGTTGTTCTTCAAGGTACTTGTTGAAATTTTCAGAGAAGAATTTTTGCACTAGAGGACGTACATAGGAAGAACCTAGTTTCCCTTTGGTTTGCCCTTCGAACTGCGGTTCCGGTACACGTACTGAAACGATAGCGATGAGACCTTCTTTACAGTCATCACCGGTAATCTTAGTACCTTTTTCTTTTGCATTTGCATTTTTGGCAATGTAGCTGGCCATAGAACGAGTGAGACCTGCCCTAAAACCTGCCTCATGCGTCCCACCTTCAGCAGTTTTGATGTTATTTACAAAAGAGAGTGATTTTTCAGAGTCTGAATCACAGTACATTAAAGCAATATCAATCTCAATATCATCTGCTTTACCTTGGAAGAACTGTGCAGACGAGAGAGGTGCTTTGGTATTCATGTCTTCAACAAATTGTTTGATCCCTCCTTCAAAATGATAGAGTTCTTTTGTTCCGTCACGTTCATCTCTAAAGTCAATACTGATCTTTGGATTCAGGTAACAGAGTTCTCTGAACCTTTTCATTAAGATCTCTTTTTGGAAAATGACACCCTCTTTAAAGATAGTCTCATCCGGCCAGAACTCAACTTTTGTACCATGTTTTCTCGTTGTTCCTGTTGCCTGAAGTACATCTTGCGGGATACCCGCTTTAAATGACTGTTCATGGACCTCGCCATCTTTGAAAATGGTAAGATACAAGTCTTTAGAGAGCGCATTTACAACAGAGACACCCACACCGTGAAGTCCGCCTGAAACCTTATAGGTGTCTTTGTCAAATTTACCACCTGCATGAAGGACAGTCAGTACGACTGTCGCAGCAGATATCTTTTCGGTAGGGTGCTCTGTTACCGGGATACCACGACCATTATCTTCAATGATCGCAGAACCCTCTTTTGTAAGTGTAACTTTGATCGTGTCACAGAACCCTGCCATCGCTTCATCGATAGAGTTATCTACGACTTCGTATACAAGGTGATGAAGACCTTTTGTAGATGTGTCACCAATGTACATACCAGGTCTTTTTCTTACCGCTTCTAGTCCTTTAAGGACTTTAATATTACTAGCACCATATTCTGCCATGTTGAGACTCCATTTTGTGGGGGTATAAGTATATATATTTTAGCTAAAACTAGCTTAGATATCTCGCTATAAAGAGGGGATTGAAGTGACAATTAAAGCAGCATTCCATTTTGTTGTTTTTTGTTGCTTATAATATCTATTTCATTAGGATCGATGAAGAGATTTTTTGCATAGGCTTCCAGTGCATATCTTCCGATCATAGCGGCATTATCTGAACAGTATTCCAGAGGTGCCACATGAAGGGTTTTCCCAAATTCATCACAGAGATCCTGGTAAGCATTTCGTATGTATTTATTTGCGGATGCTCCACCTACGATAGCAAAGTCTTTGATCTTCTCTTTGCTAAAGATCTTTTTGCTTTTTTGAAGCAAATGAAGTTTGACTGCTTTTTGAAAAGATGCAGAGAGATCTGCACGGTCTTGTTCTCTCATCCCATCTATTCCACCGAGTGCTTCTACTTGAAGTCTTACAGCATTTTTAAGCCCTGAGAGAGAAAAGGCGATGAGCGGAGAGTTACGTAGCGGTATAGGGAGATCAAAACGGTTTTCATCCCCTTTAAGGGCAAGTGCTTCTATAAGCGGTCCACCAGGGTAGCCTAAGCCCATCATTTTGGCACATTTATCAAAGCTTTCACCTACTGAATCGTCCATACTTGTAGCAAGGATCTCCATATGTTCAAAACTTTCAACTCTTATGACTTGTGTATGCCCTCCTGAGATGAGAAGTACAAGCAGAGGGAGGGTAGACCCCTTTTCTATAAAAAGTGAGTAAATATGCCCCTTGAGGTGATGCACGGGGATAAGAGGTATCTCAAGGAAAGTGCTTAGCGTTTTCGCCATAGCTATACCCTCAAGCAAGGTTACGCCTAATCCAGGCTGATTGGTCACCGAAACGGCTTTGAGTTTTTCAAAGTAGGGTTTGGTCTCTTTCAGTATCTCAGGGAGTGCTACAGCATGCAGTCTTGATGCAAGTTCAGGAACCACACCACCATAACAGGAGTGTTCGGCTTCTTGGGAGATCTTTTTATGATAAAGTACTTTTTTAGTGGCTATTTCAGTGATAGCTATAGAGCTGTCATCACAGCTTGACTCTATACTTAAGATCATGATCTGTCCAATACAAGTTTTTCGATATATTCCCATTTGCCATAACCGCTGTCTTCATTGATATGACCAGCATTTTTGATAATGTTCAAAGGTATATCATAGTGGTCTGCCATCATTTGGGCTTCTTTTACCTCGATGTAAGGATCGTTGTCAGAGACAATTATTTGTATCTTTTTGGCATTAAGATTTTCAGGCAATGTACAGGGGAAAAAAGTTTTGATGGTATCTACCTCTGTGGTGAGACTAGGAGGTGAGACAAGAAAAAGTCTTTTTACTTGAGATACCTCTTGTTGTATATCAGATTCATTGCAAAACCAAAACCAAAGTGTAGTGGCCAAAGAGTGACACACGATAGTATCTGGTTTGAAATCTTCCAGTATCTCTTTGAGTTGTTTCACCCATCTGTTTTTACTTGGGAAGTGACAGTTGTCAAGCAAAGGAAATGAGACAGTGCCATAAGCTTTGGCTACGGTTCCTGCCAGCTCTGCTTGCCAGTGTGGTGCATCGCTTCCTCCCCAACCATGTAGGATGAGTACTTTATCTTGCGTTGACATAGGCTCTGATCTCCTTATCTATTTGGATGATCTCATCGATGTTTGATGCTTTAACAGTTTCAAACTTTTGATAAGCATCTAAAACCATTTCACTCATTCCAAAGAATGAACATTTTTCTTCTTGAAACGCTTGTATTGCTTCTTCATTTGCCGCATTTATCACTACACCCAAATGAGGATGTTTTAAGATGTGCTCTTTGATGTTCCAGATAGGGTAACGTTCCGCTTCAATCGGTAGAAATTCCAGGGCACCTATACTGAGTAGATCTGTGGGAGGCAAGATGGCTTCTTCTACTTCACCTCTAAGTGCAAAAGCAATAGGGAGTTTCATATCTACGCCCGCAAAGTGAGCCGTGGTAGAACCATCTTTGAATTCTACAAGTGCATGGATGATAGACTTCTTCTCTATCATGGCATCGATGTTATTTGTGTCAAAGAGCCATTTTGCTTCTAGAAGTTCAAACAGTTTATTAGTCATAGTGGCTGAATCTATGGTGATCTTGTTACCCATGGACCAATTAGGGTGTTTGAGTGCATCTGAGAAAACAGCATCTTTCATTTTGCCCAGTTCCCAGTTTCTAAAGGCACCACCGCTTGCAGTGATGTAAAGTTTAGAGACAGGACGCTCATTCATGAGGTACCACAGTCCAAAGTGTTCAGAATCAATAGGGGTAATAAGGGACATATCTATGAACTCTCCGGCAACTACTAAAGACTCTTTATTTGCTAGTGCAACCCTTTTACCAAGACTTGTGGCTTTGAGTGTAGGAGCAAGACCGGCATAGCCCACAAGTGCATTAACAAGGGTATCGCTTTTGGACATTTCTATGAGTGTTAAAATACCTTGTTCCCCACAGAGTACATTGGGGTGATTGACTTTTGCTTTGTCTGCCTCATTGGCGATAGCGACTATTTTGGGTTGATGTTCTTTGATCTGCTT
>NZ_JBFENQ010000024.1:0-15719 GCF_041551015.1 Sulfurovum sp.
AATGCATCGATTCCCTCTTCATCGATCGCATCAAAGATAGCATTGAGCCCTATGATAAGTGTTGTTGCTGCTGTCCATGCAGTAGTATTTTTTTGCTGTTGTTTAATTTCTGTTGCAAGATTAAAATAATAATCTTCACCATCACCTATTTTTTGTACCGCCATATTAGACAAACCTATCATTGCAAGTCCAGGAGGAAGCATCAATGCTTTTTGACTTCCTGTAACCAATGCATCGATGTTTGAAACATCTATAGGTTCTACACCTACAGCAGTGATACCATCCGCAACGATCATGATATCAGGCTTGATCTCTTTAGCTCTTTTCGCAATTGCTTCTACAGGATGACGAAGTCCACCGGCACTTTCACATACCTGTATAAAAATCGCATCGATATCTGCATTTTCATTCAAAGCATTTTCAACGTCAACTACTGAACAAGGTGTATTCCACTCATAGCTAAGCTCAACTTTATCTCTTCCCATTGCATCAGCAATTTTTCCAAAACGCTCACCAAACTTACCAGCGTTTACAGTCAGAGCTTTAGTCTTACACAAGTTCAACATACAGGCCTGCATCGCACCTGTACCTGAAGATGCGATCATCACACACTCATCCATCCCAAGAAGTTTTAAAAGTCTTTCACGGGCTTCTTTAAAAATAGCTTCAAATTCTGGTGTTCTATGGTGTAGCGTAGGTGTAGCCATAGCTTGGCGTACAGACTCCGGTACAGGTGTAGGTCCTGGGGTAAAAAGTAGCATAAATATCCTCTTGATCACCGTTCAAATGACGGCATAATTACGTGGATTATATCTAAAAATAAGTTAGAAAATGGTGAAGAAAAAGAATTAAGCACTAGCAGAAGAAAAGGAAGTCCCTTCTGCTGGTATCTTAAGCAAGTACGATAGTTTTCTGTCCTATCTCTTTATATCTTGCATAATAGTGTTCTACGAACGATCTTATCTCTTCTTTTACAGGTAAATACACACCATTTACTTTACTCGCATACGTACTCAAATAGACATTTGCATCTATTTTTGAAAGATAATTTTCTGCCAAGTTTTTGTATGCATTTTGATAGGTTTCTTTCATCTCATCATACTTGCTATAATCAATTTTTATCTCTCCATCATAGCTGATCACACCTGAACTGAAGAGAATATCAAGATGGATCAATCCTTCACAATAATACGGCAACACTTCACCGACTTCACGCCATGCCATAAGTCCTACTGCACGTGAAACAACATCATCTACAATGTGTGTTTTAAGTTCTTTTCTTTCATTATGGAAAAATGCCATCAAACCACCGGCAGTAGCCTTAAACTCTTCAATATTTTTAAACTGTCCCGAAACGTTCATTTTAGTTTCTGTGTCTGCATCTATCCATAGTATATGTCCGTACTCATGCCCTACAGTGGAAATGTCATAGATTTCCTGCCAGAGCTTAGGTTCATTGTCTACCAATGCTTTTTGTTTTTTGACAAAATCTTCACCCAATGTCTCTACTGAGAGTTTCATGATCGGTTTGGATTTTTTACTCTCCATTACAAAGTCTGCATAAGCAAAGATCTTTTTACCCAATTCAGCAGAAACTTGTTCGTCATTAGGAACAACCTGTGCAGAGAAAAGTCCATTGAACTCTGCTCCATAGTAAAGAACGGGTTGGCCTATGTAGAGTTGGGTTTCATCGACCTGTAAGAGATTTTTACTCATCGTATGCAAAGCTTCTTCACCAAAGTCTTTTGCCATTTCATAGGCAAAAAGTTTAATGTTATTACGGGTATTTGAACCTTCTTGTAATTGAGGATTAACAATACGCAGATCCCATTCTAACGCTACAGCTTTTCTATAGTGATCTTCATAATACTCTAATGGATGCCCTACTTGCAATGGTGCCGTTATAGCCATCCAACGTCTATCTACTTCTGCCCATTTACCTATCAGTTCATTGGTTTTGGTATGAGAAAAAGCTACTTTTAGCGCTGTAAAATAAGCTATCCACTCTGCTTTTTGATCAAATACATCATCTTCATGTTGGCTCAAAAGTGAAATAAGCTGTTCAAGTGCTGTAGTAACCTGTGTCACTTCTTTGGGAAATGCGTCTGTATAAGCGATACTTTTATACCCTGTATCCTCTTTTTTAAGTACAGAGTAACATCTATCTGCTACACATCCACTCTCATCTGTATCAAGCAGAGACTCATTTTGAAGCATTTCAAAAACTTTGGCATCATCGCCATTAAACATTTCAGAGAGTTGCAGATTCACACTATGGATAATATGGTGTGTCCAATGGCTCTGCCATACACTCATCGCTATTCCCACATAATGAACCCCTAAAATAAGTGAACGGTAAAAAGGAGTAAGCAGTTTATTCTCCTCTACCCATGTAATAAATTTTTCATGACGCGTAATATGCATCGTACTGACAAACCCATACGCCAACTCTTTTTTCATGGCTATCTCATCTTTAGAGCAGCCATTTTTCTCTAACACTTGCTCTAAAGCATCTTCACGGAGGTTTACAACACGTGTAATTGCTGCCATCTCAGAGTCTTGATTTCTAGGTATGTCCAGAAGGCTTAAAAATGCCTCTACTACTTCATTTGCTCTAGCATGCCCTTTATCATCATCTAACAATTCATAATATTTATTGAGATCTGCCTGTCTAAGTTGTAATTCGTCATAAATGACTTGCAGATCTTCCATAAATTGTTTTTTCATTATTTACCCTTTAACATCTGTATAATAGGTTTAGCTAAACCCAGAGCTTGCGCACGATGTGAGATTTTAGATTTAATATCATCATCAAGTTCCCCTAATGTTTTATCAAATCCTGAAGGAATAAATATCGGATCATATCCAAACCCTTTATCTCCTCTAGGTTCATCTATGACATTTCCATGCATCCAGCCATGCACCACATACTCTCCATATTTGGAGACAATGGCTATAGCAGCGGTATAGTAAGCCGGTGTAGACTTTAACCCTTTTTCTTTTACTGTTTTTATGAGTTTATAGAGGTTATCTTTATCTGTAACATCTTCTCCTGCATAACGTGCAGAGTAAATGCCTGGTGCTCCGTCAAGTATAGGCAGAGAGATACCACTGTCATCCGATACCACCAAATACTCTTCACCAAGTTTTTCATAGATGGCACGTGCTTTGATGAGTGCATTGGCTGCAAAGGTATCTCCGTCTTCTACGATGTCAACCTCACCTAAAAGTTCAGAAAAAGCCACCACCTCATCCTGACACATTTGTTTAAATTCGCGTAGTTTACCTTTGTTCCCTGTTGCTAAAACGATATGCATAAATATTCTCCTTTTCAGAGGACTTAACTTTGTGAAAATTTCTTCCACTCACACCTTGTCCTTAACGAGAGATGACATATCTTAATCTTTATCATCTACTCTTAAATATTTCGTTATATAATGAGAGAAATTTTATCTAAATAGAGGTATCACTATGATTAAACAGATCATGCCACTCAGTCTCATTGTTGCTTTGAGATTTTTCGGACTCTTTATTGTCCTTCCTGTTCTCTCCATCTATGCACTTGACATGGAAGGGGCAACACCATTTTTGGCAGGTCTTGTAGTGGGTGGCTATGCGCTCACACAAGCAGCTTTTCAAGTACCTTTCGGACTGATCTCTGACAAAGTAGGGCGTAAAAAGACTTTGCTTTTTGGTCTTATCATCTTCATTATCGGTTCAGTGATCGCTGCGGTGAGCGACAACATTTATATGCTTCTTGTTGGTCGTTTCCTGCAAGGTGCAGGGGCTATCGGTTCTGTTGTCTCCGCTATGGTAGCGGACTTGGTAAAAGAAGAACAACGTGCTCATGCCATGGCTATCATGGGTGGAACAATTGCACTGAGTTTTGCTGCGGCAATGATCATCGCACCTATCGTTGGTGGTAACTGGGGGATTGACAAACTCTTTTGGCTTACGGCTATTCTTTCTGTATTGGCTATAGGTATTTTATTTACCGCTGTACCTCAACCTCCAACCATCATTCACAGCTACGCAGAAGAAGAGTCTAAGATGATAGAAGTCTTTAAAGACAAGTCTCTGACACGTATGTATATCACATTTCTTTTCCATTCGTCTATTATGACCATGGCATTTTTCATCATCCCTGTTGTGATGACGCAGGAACTTGCACAAGGTGGTTTTGGCTGGGAAAAATCTGAGTTATGGAAAGTCTATTTTCCTGCGATGATCTTTGGTTTCTTTGCTATGGCACCTGCAGCGATATTTGGAGAGAAATACGGCAAAGGGAAAGAGGTCTTTATGATCTCAGTTGCTGTTATCTTCTTAGGTTTTCTTGCCATGGGCTTTGCTAGTTCTGCATGGGTCTTTGTGGTGGGTGTGGTTCTTTTCTTTATAGGGTTCAATATGTTTGAACCACTGCTTCAAAGCTTTGTAGCCAAGTTTGCCAAAGTACACCAAAAAGGTGCTGCATTGGGTGTTGCCAATACTTTTGCCTATGTGGGTATCTTCTTAGGAGGTTTGCTTGCAGGTTGGCTCATGCAACACTACGACAGAGCAACGCTTGGAGTAGTGGTAGCCATTATATCTATTGTATGGTTCATCTGGGTAGCGACTATGCCAAGCCCGAACAATAGAGGAAATGTCTACCTTCCTCTAGACATCTTTGACAGAGAAAGAGTCTCTTCCCTGACAAACCATGAGGCGATCGTAGAGAGTTATGTGAATGAAACAGAGAATATCGCTGTCATAAAATATGAAAAAGATATGATAGATGAAGATGAGATCAGAGGTATGTTAAGCTAATGCTTACACCTCTGATAAAAGCGCGCCCATATATACTACGATATGCACCTTCTAACTTACAAATTTAATTGTATGTTTAATATCAGGCTTAAGTAAAAACCCTTAAAAATATGTCGCTTCATACTATAAAACATAGGATGTCATATATTATAAATCTGATATGACATAAATATTACATCTTTTATACTATACTTTTGCATGAAAGTATTAATAATAGAAGATGATGTTCAATTAAACATAGCCATCAATGAATTTTTTAAGATCAAAGCCTTTGATACTGTCTCTGTAAAAGATGGATTACAAGCCATTGACCATATAGACAATGAAGACTTTGATCTCTATCTCATTGATATCAATATCCCCAATATTAGTGGGATAGACTTACTGAAACACATTAGAAAAAAAGATCTTGATACACCGGTCATTATCATCACTGCTTCTTTGGAGATACAAAACTTTTCCATGGCCTTCGAAAATGGCTGCAGTGAATATATTAAAAAACCATTCCATTTAAAAGAACTTGATATACGAATCAATAATTTATTGACCCTGAGTAAACCTGAAATTATCAATATAAGAGATGAATTCCATTATGATTTCAACACTGAAGCATTTTATTATCAGGATAAACCTATCCATCTAAGATATAAAGAGAAAAGATTTTGTGCTATTATGATAAAAAATATAAACTCTATTGTACCCAATGAATTGATCCATGATTATGTCTGGGAAGGTGAAATTAAAGAGACCTATCCCTTAAGACAATTACTTGGTGAACTGAGAAAAAAACTGCCCTTTGATATCATACAAACAAAGATCAGAGAGGGATATATTATTGAAACTCAAAAATAAACTTTATCTCATTCAGTTTTTATAGTGCGGTTGGAAAGTAAAATAAAAATATTATTTTATTTAAAAATTTTGATATAAACGGCTATTTTGACTAATAGGACGAACCCCTTAGGATTCGAACGAAGATTATATGAAATCAAAAGAAAAATTAGAGTTTACACTCTCCAAGTTCTACTTCCCTGTACTCCACATCCATCAACTTACATGCACGTTTCATGATGCCTTCCTGAGTAAATCCGAACTTCTCAAAAAGTTGCTCTGCCGGTGCTGAAGCTCCGAAGCTTTCCATACCCAGTACATCATCTGCATAACGGTAGAATTCTGTTGCTGTTGCTGCTTCGACTGCAAGTACTTTTGTATTTGGGTCAACCACTGCTGCTTTATACTCTGCATCCTGCTCATTGAAAAGATCAAGACATGGCACAGAAACAACATTTGCTTTAATACCAAGTACAGCTAAATGACATGCTGCTTTGAGACAAGGCATCAATTCTGAACCTGAAGCCATAAGTGTAAAGTTAGCATCTTTTCTTTTTTTAACAATATAAGCACCTTTGCTTACGTCACCAAAATCTCTTTTTGGCTTCAGTGTTTGAAGTTTTTGACGACTTAACACAAAACCGTGTGGTGCTTGCATAGTCAATGCTGTTCTCCATGCTTCTACATTTTCAGTTGCATCTGCCGGTCTCCATACATAGAAGTTTGGCAATGCTCTAAACTGAGAGATATGCTCGATAGGCTCATGTGTAGGACCATCTTCTCCTACACCGATACTGTCATGTGTCCAAACAAAGAAGTTTTGGATCTTTGTCAATGCTGCGATACGTGCTGCAGGTTTGAGGTAATCAGAAAAGACAAAGAACGTCGCATTAAAAGGAATGGTTGTCCCATAAAGAGCCATAGCATTGGTAATAGCAGCCATAGAGTGCTCACGGATACCAAAGTGCAGGTTCCTTCCTTTAGGGAAATCTCCCATATCTTTTAACTCTGTTTTGTTCGATGGCGCCAAGTCTGCCGAACCACCAAGGAAAGAAGGAACAGCAGTTGCAATAGCATTGAGTATCTTACCGTTTGAATCTCTTGTTGCCATCGCAGCATCTCCAGAGAAATCCGGGAACTCAATAGCTGAAAAATCTGGGTTAAGAAGTTTTTCCAGCGCTACATTTTGTTCTATAAGCGGTGCTTCTTTTTGTCTGTGTATCCACTCTTTCTCTGCAAGTTCACCCTGTTCTAACGCACATCTGAATCTCAATAGAACATCTTCTGGAATTTGAAAGAATGCTTCAGGATCAAAACCTTCTTTTGCTTTTGACTCAGCGATAATATCATCCCCTAGAGGTGATCCATGCGTATGGTGAGACCCTTCCATATCACCTGCACCCTTACCGATGATAGTGTTTGCAATGATGATAGTTGGTTTCGTAGCATCTTTTACTTCATCTAACGCTTTTTCAATATCATCATAACAGTGACCATTGATCTTCATTACGTTCCAATTCTGTGCTTCAAAACGTTTTTCTACATCTTCACTCCATGCAATGCTTGTATCTCCCTCGATAGTAATACAGTTAGAGTCATATATAAGTACCAGATCTTTAAGTCCTAAGTGTCCAGCAAGTGCACAAGCTTCATAAGAGATACCCTCTTGCAAGTCTCCATCACCACATAGGCAGTATACTTTATGGTCGATCAGTTCACAAGTTTCAGAGTTTACCTGGTTAGCTGTATAAGCCTCTGCCATAGCAAAACCAACAGCATTGGCAATACCCTGACCCAAAGGACCTGTAGTGATCTCTATACCTTCTGTATGTCCATACTCTGGGTGTCCTGGTGTTTTAGAGTCTAATTGACGAAAATTTTTCAAGTCATCAAGACTTACATCGTAACCCCAAAGGTGTAAAAGTGAGTAAATAAGTGCAGAAGCATGTCCACCCGAGAAAACCAAACGGTCACGGTTAAGCCATTTTGGATTTTTAGGATTATGGCTCAGCTTTTCACTCAAAACCACTGCGATATCTGCAAGACCCATAGGTGCACCCGGGTGTCCAGAATTTGCTTTTTGGACCGTATCAGCCGCTAAAAACCTGATAGTATTTGCCATTTTTTTACGCATAATGTTCTGCTCTGTCATTGCCATAGTTATTCCTTTAATTGTGTCTGTATAGATATGTGTTCATCAAGGGTTGTAAAGCTGTTTGTAACTTCTTATCAAAGTCTTCAAATCGTCTTTGTAAATCTTTTGCCAGAGTATCTGCTTCTTCAACAGTCTTCTCCAATCCTAAAAGATTGACAAAGCTATTTTTATCACTGTCATTTCCTGTGGTTTTACCCGCTTCTTCTTCACTCTGTGTTTCATCTATAATATCATCTTGTATCTGAAAAAGCAGCCCAAGATCAATACCAAAATCATAAAGTGCATCCTGCACTTTCTTCTCCAGTCCTACAATGACAGCTCCCATTTGTAAAGATACAGCTATAAGTTTAGCTGTTTTATTTTTATGCAGTGTTTTTACCTGTTCAAGCTCAAGGGGCTTATTTTCAAAATAACAATCTATGGCTTGTCCAAGTACCATGCCGCGACTGCCGCCATCACGTGCAAGTAACTCTACGAGTTTGATTTTGACATCTTCACGCAGGGGAGCTTTGGCAATAAGATAAAAAGCATCAGTATTCAATGCATCCCCTGCAAGTATCGCAGTCACTTCATCAAAACGTTTATGCAAGGTCTTATGTCCACGGCGCAGATCTGCATCATCCATCGCAGGAAGGTCATCATGTATGAGAGAATAAGTGTGAAACATTTCAAGTGCAAGAGCTACAGGCAAAGCAGAATTATAAAGTATCGGTTCATAAACATCAACAATGTTTAAAAGTAACATAGGACGAAAACGTTTTCCACCAGCAGACAGCATAACACCTAGTGCTTCTTCATACACAGGGTGGAAACTTGACACTTTTGGTAAGTTTTCATTTAAATATGTTTCAAATCTTTGCATTTATACTCTCGGAATTTAATTGTTGAAATTATATCGAATTTGGATAAAATAAGCATATGAAGAAAGAAAGCACACTCTCACTGATCAGATGGACAAAACGGCTGTTGGGGCTTATCGCTTTTTTAGTGTGGGGATATGTTATTATTAGTATCTCTCAATCTCCTGCCCCATTTATAGAACAGGCACCTTACTGTATGGGTAGTACCATGCTCATATTTGGCTTGCTGACCGCCGTGTATAAAGGGTTGGATCATTGGAGTTTACAGAATAAATAACTCCGTCATTCTCTTGCTTAGCACGAAGAGATGCCAAGATAGATTAAACCTTACATTTTTTGGCGATGAGTGCGATCTGCTCTTCCAAAGTAAGATTTTCAACATCTATCACAACATCTGCCAGTTTTTTATAGGCTTTTTCACGCTCTTCGTAAAGTTTTCTTGCCGCTTTTTCTTGTGAAAAAAGCGGACGTTTTGCCAATTTATTTTTAGCATTTTTTGCTGTTTTCAAACGATTATGTATCCACTCAAATGAAGCATCAAGTAACACTACCGTACCGAGTTTTTTAAGATTATTCACCTTATAAAAACCGCCTCCACATGAGATCAGAGTACCAGTAACACATTTTTCTATCCAATTGGCAGTTTCCTGTTCCTGTGCTCTAAAATAGGCTTCGCCTTTTTTGGCAAAGATTTTTTTAACCTCTTTATTCTCTTTGGACTCTATAAGATCATCTGTATCGATGATATAGGTACCGTATTTTTTTGTAAATGCACGTGCAGTCGTACCTTTACCTACTCCCATGAAACCGATGAGGATAATATTCTTTTTCAAAGTTCATACCATGTTGTAACGGTCTATAATTCTTGAAAGACGTTTACGCAGGTTTTTCAATGCATCAATAGCATTCTCTCCTTCTGCTACAAGAGACTCAAACTCATCAAATTGTATCTTAGCAACCCAACCGATCTTCGTATGTTTTTTAATCCCTACAAAACGTACTTCACCAAAGTGTTCTTTTGCCATATTATAAATACGCTCAATTCTTTGATCTAAAGTTTTCACCTCTTTATTACTCATCACGGTCCTTTTTTGATTAAATAAGTCTCAGTAAAGTATCATCTCTGGATGAGACTTTTACTTTTTGATATAATTATATCATATCAAAGGGACAAATGTATTACAAAAGGATTACATCATGAAAAATATACTTATTACAGGTGTGAGTTCCGGACTTGGCGAAGCCTTGGCCAAAGAGTATTTGGAAAATGGAGACAATGTCTATGCCATAGGTAAAACTATTCCCAAAAAACTTGATCACTATCCCCATTTTTTCTTCTTCCCCTATGACCTGAGTGAAACATTTATGATTCAATCTACACTTAAAGAATTTTTTCAAAACCGGTCATTTGATATCGTTATCCTCAATGCTGGAGTGTTGGGTGACATACAGACTCTCTCTCAAACAGATTTAATGGATGCCAAAGCAGTGATGGAAGTCAATGTCTGGGCAAACAAAGAACTGATAGACACGCTCCATGCTCATGCACAGGTAAAACAAATAGTGGGCATAAGTTCAGGTGCTGCTATCAACGGTTCTAAAGGATGGGGTGCATACTCACTCTCTAAGGCGGGTCTCAACATGTTACTCAGCGTGTATGCAAAAGAGTTACCGGAGATCCATTTTACCGCACTTGCTCCTGGTGTTATTCACACTCCTATGGTGCAACATATCATAGACAAAGTTGATGCAGAAACATATCCTTCAGTCAAACAACTGAAAGAAGGAGATATACGAACACCAGACAAAGCAGCCAAACTTCTCATCGCAACTTTCTCTAAACTTTTAGCCTATGAGAGTGGTAGTTTTTTAGATGTAAGAACGATGCAGTAAAGAAAGAGATTACTCTGTAATCTGTGCAATATAGACATAAAGTAATACAACTGTCAAAGAAGCCGTAGCCATCATCCATGTAAAAGCTACAAGCATTTTACCTTCATTGAACATTTGTCTATATTTGTAAAGCAATATTGGGAAGATCACTAGTGCTGCAAATACGGGAAAATACATTACGGGACTCACATCATACTGCTCTATCGCGTATCCTACTGCTACAAAAGAAGTATATATAAGAATGTACACAATCGAGAGTATTAGCATTTGCACAATCATAAAGATCACTTTGGCGCCTGCTTTATTTTTTTCATCGTTGTAGTACTGCATATGTGTATTCCCTTATCCTATCATTGCGGAATTATAGCACACCGTTCTCTTCAAAATCTTATTTAGATACTATTCTTGAATTCACGCTTCATAATATATGTCATTTCCGTCACAAAATAACAACGTAAAAAACCTTATATGATTTTATATTTTATAAGTTCACTATTGTCATACAATTAACGTACATATTTGGCATACTCCAGCAAAATGACTATTTTAATTTTACTTATCTTTGGGTTTAAACAGAGTACCTTTTGTATGATTGTTATTCATTAAGTATTCATAGGCTGCTGTAAGATCAAATCCACTACATAAAAACATTTGACGACCTTTGCTCATTAAATAGTCAGCTGCAATAAGTTTAGTCACAATACCCCCTGATGCAAACTCATCATTTGGGGAGTGAACAGCTTGAAGCTCCTCTTCAGTAATATTATTAACTATTTTTCTGATCTTGGCATCATGATTTTCATTTGGGTTGCTGTCATAATAGCCATCGACATCACTTAATATAACTAGAAGATCAGACTTAATATGGTGTGCGACTCTCGCAGCAAGTTGATCATTGTCTCCGAAAAGTTGATCAGGTGTACTTGAGATGTCATTTTCATTCACGATAGGCAGAATGCCTTCTTCAAGAGAAGTATTAATAATTTGTCTAAAGATTTCAGTTCTTTTTCTTGAATCAAAATCATCTTCGGTAAGAAGTATTTGAGAGATATCTAAATTATAGATATCAAACTTTCTTTTATAAGCACTCATTAGTATAGGTTGTCCAACTGCTGCTAAAACCTTTTTCCCGATGTGCTCTTTTTTATCAAGTTTTAAAGCAGTATATCCTGCTGACACTGCAGCTGAAGTAACAAGAATAACTTCATATTTATCTCTAAGCTTCACAATAAGAGATACGAGGTTTAGCATTCGTTCTTTTGCAATTGAACCACTATCAGTTAAAACCGAGCTCCCTACTTTTAAGACTATTCTTTTTTTAGAATACATTTTTACCTTTATTTAATATATTGATTAAGAGATACTAACGAAATAACTTTAAGTAACGGTTAATGTACTCCCGTAGAAAAAATATCGTATAGAATTGGCAATATCTGACAAAAAGTTTAATCCTATCATTTTTACCTCTATAAAGTACTTTGATTGAGGTTTCATGTGTCCATTTCTTTCTTTAAGGTCACATAATTCCTTATATGTGAAACCAAAACCTTATTATTTAACATATTTTATAATGTTTTCATTTAGGTAGGCATACTCTAATCATTTAGTACCTTCTACTAAAAAAGTATAAACTGTCCTTTAAACATCTGGCCACTCACCCACAGGCCATGGTTTTTCATCTGTATTGAATCCCACATAAGAAACCAATTGTTTGCTATATTCGGCCACTCCCTCTGTAAAATATAGGATCTTTTCATTGGGTTCACCCGTCAACCAACTATAAATATATTGAGTAATGGCGATTACAAAAAGTACCATTGAGATCAATCTTATTATGATCAAAAATAAAATCGTATAGAGTGCTCTCGACAATCCCGGTTTTTCCCGTTCATTCGTTTCGATCTCTTCCATATTCACTCCCTTTTTAATTTGATTATATCAAATTTCTTCATCTTACTCCAAATACTATAGGTATATACAACAAGAGCTTCTATGGTATGGGTTCCAACTCCATTTTTAATGCTATATATTCAAGTAAATCCTTGAGTGTAATGATGCCTACAACCTTGTTGTGTTCAACTACCAGTAAACGAGTAAATCCACTTTCATTCATTTTGTTCAGAGCATCATCGATAGACGTATTTGCTGCAATTGAATTGGATGGATTTTGTTGTTGCATTACTTGTCCAACGAGAAGATGCTTCCACTCTTCGTGTGTATGTAACTTAAGCATCTGAACCGTAATGAGTCCTGAGATTTTACCATTTTGAACAACAGGAAACATTTTATAGTGATAGCGATAGAGATACATGTCAACAAACTCTTGAAGCGTTATATAAGAAGGTACAGTCACTGGTCTCGGGTTCATAAAATGGCGTACTGTTTTTCCCTCAAATGACTCCTTTATCAATAATTTTTGATACGAAGCATTAGCAGCAAAGAAGAGAAAAGATCCGATAAGTATCCACCATAGTCCTCCGATAGAATTATCTCCTACCATATTCATAAATCCCGTAAAGATAATAACAACTGCAAACATAAGGCTGATACGTGAAGCGATCTGGGTTGCCCAATGGATATCACCCTTGATCCACCATAAAATCGAACGAAGCACTCTTCCCCCATCTGTAGGAAATGCCGGTATCATATTGAATACTGCAATCAATAGGTTGATAGTACTCAAATAGCTTAAAATAGCTATAACGGGTACGGGAGACTTCATTGTCTCCGCAATTTGATAAAGCCCGCTAAAGAAGATAGAGAGTATAAAACTGGCTATAGGTCCAGCAATCGCCATAAGAAATTCACTTTTCGGCGTGTTGGGTTCATCCTTCATCTCAGCCACACCCCCAAAAATAAAGAGGGTAATACCTTTTATCTTCATCCCATAATTACGGGCTACAAGTGAGTGAGAAAACTCATGGATAATAATGGAAATAAAAAGTCCTATTGCTCCAGCTACTCCCATGATCCAGTATGTTTGAATACTAAGTCCTGGAAAATAACTTGGAAAGAAACTCTTAGAAAGCGACCATACCACCAAAAAAAGAATAATACCCCAACTTGCATCAACCGATACTGTAAAACCAAGCAGTTTAAATAGTGCCATTTTTCTTTTTAACATGGTATACCTCTAAAAAATTTCTATGATTCTCTTTTAATTATAGCAATTTATTTTCTGTCTACTCTCTTTTTTAAACAGTTAAACTCATTCTTTCATACAATCAACCTAACATCCAAAGGAAATAATGAAAAAGTATGTCAAAATATCATTGCTTGATTAGTAAAAAAGGAACCCTATGAAACTCTTCATCGCTTCGCCTATCATTCTAAATGACTATGCCTCCATACAAGAAGATTTCAAAGATATCATTGAAGGGAAATGGGTAGAAGAGCAAAACCTGCATTTGACCTGGGTATTTCTAGGTGACATAGATGACGACAAGCCTGTCATTAACAAACTCAAAGAGATATCCCCATTGGAAAATAGCATAGACATCAAAGAACTAGGATATTTTGGACGACCGCCGAAAATCTTTTTTACTAAATCGGAAGAGAAAATACTTTACTATAAAGCAAGAGAGTTCAGAGATTCAGGCTTTGACCTTTACCGTTTTAAACCACACATGACTCTGTGCCGTATCAAAACCATACTTGACTATAAAGCATACAAAGAGAGACTCAAAACCTATCGTGAAAGATCTCTGGGAATCATACTTCCAGAGATCAATCTTTATGAAAGTACATTATCACCTAAAGGTGCGCAATACAGTTGCAGATATACCATCAAAATTTAGCTTAGCACCATCCTAATGGCTTCTACCAAAGCTTCTTTTTCTATACTCCGTACTTTTACATCATATGTTTCAAAACTCAAGCCCTCTTTAGCAACCTCTTTTTGCAAGATCACCTCTCCCCCATCAAGTTCTGAAGTCACATAATGCACAGATACACCACCATGGGCATGTTTATCTTCATAACTCTTTTCTATGGCGTTAAGCCCTTTGTGTCTTGGAAGCAGAGAGGGATGTAGGTTGATACTTTTGACCTGCTCTGTAAAGATAGGTGTCAAAATACGCATAAACCCTGCAAGTACTGTCAGCTCCGGACTATACTTTTGTAAGCATTCTACAACAGCATCATCAAAGGCTTCTCTACTCTCATATGCTTTTGAGTCTATGATCTCAAGCGGGATAGATGCTGCTTTAGCGATCTTTATACCTTCGGCATTTGGGTTGTTTGTCAAGGCAACGACAACTTCAAACCCTTTATGATGTAAAGTGTTGACAATATGGGCAAAGTTAGATCCTTTACCGCTAAAAAGTACAGCTATTTTTTTCATAATCGCATTGTACACTATTTATAATAATATCTTTGTCATCCTCATCCTTAACACGGGGATTCATGGCTTTTATACAACTTAGCCATATAGATTAACGAGTCAAGTCCGAAAATGACAAGATTCCAATTTCCCTACTTCTTCCACCAAGTCCGTAGACAACATTGCATAAGAAGATCCCTCATACTGATAGGCCGCAACCACTAAGGCCAAAGAACCTTGAATGGCTGCATTTATGGCAGTGTATCCTTGGGCGAGCAGTGCAACAATGAGCCCTGAAAGAACATCTCCACTACCCCCTTTACTGAGTTTCGAACATCCTAAAGGGTTAATGTAAAGTCTCTCTTCTTGCATGATAAGCGTATTGGCACCTTTAAGCAGAATCGTAATGTGCGGATACTTGGCATTAAACTTTCGTACCATCTCAAAACGTCTGTTTTGTACTTGCGTCACAGTCAATTGTTCCCCTGTCAGTGTCTTCCAAAGTACTACAAATTCTTTGGGGTGTGGCGTGATGACAATCTCTCTGTCTTTTTGTGCCAAAACCGATAATATCTCTTCATTATAAAAACTATCTGCATCCAATACGATGGGCAAATGACTCTTTACAACATACTTTTGTAAAAATTCACTCTCAAAATGATATCCAAGTCCCATACCTATGGCCAGAGCTGATGCATTATCTGGTACCACGGTTGAGTGCATCAAGTAAGGGGGTGGTGCGATTTTTTCATGCACGACCAATGTCGTTAACCCTGCTCCGAATGTAGCCGCAGCCATCCCCGAGATAATACCCGCACCCTCCTTTTCTCCACAAAACACAGCTGCATGCCCGAAG
>NZ_JBFENQ010000025.1:0-15562 GCF_041551015.1 Sulfurovum sp.
TTATGGTAGAATTCGCCAAAATTATTCCCCAAAATATGATGAATAAACTATGGAGAAATATCAATGACAGAATTAGATTATTATGAAGTACTTGAAGTAAGTAAAGACTGTTCAGGTGCTGAGCTTAAGAAATCATATAGAAAACTTGCTATGAAGTACCACCCGGATAGAAATCCAGATGACAAAGAAGCAGAAGAGAAATTTAAAATAGTGAATGAGGCCTACCAAGTACTCAGTGACGATGAAAAAAGATCTATCTACGACCGTTATGGAAAAGCCGGTCTTGAAGGACAAGGCGGTAGAGGCGGTGGATTTGGCGGTGCAAACATGGATGATTTCATGGATATCTTTAACTCTATGTTTGGTGGTTCAGGCGGTGGATTTGGCGGTTTTGGCCAGACACGTAGAGATCCGGGGCAAAAATATGCTTTGGACTTTGAAATAGAACTTCCATTAAAATTCCATGAAGCTGTCTTTGGTTGTGAAAAGAAAATCGACATTCGCTATAAAACACCTTGCGGAGACTGTAACGGCACAGGAGCAAAAGATGCAAAACTAGAGACATGTGACTACTGTAATGGCCAAGGTCAAGTACTAATGAGACAAGGACCTATGCAGTTTGCACAAACATGTCCTAAATGTCATGGTCAGGGACAAAGCATGAAAGAAGAGTGTGGAAGCTGTCATGGTAAAGGGTATCATGAAGAAGAAGACACAGTCACTGTGAACATTCCTGCCGGAGTAGACTCAGGTAACCGTCTTAGAGCCCAAGGCTACGGAAATGAAGCAAAAAATGGACAACGTGGTGACCTATACATTACCTTCCATGTAGAAGAAGATGAAAACTTCATCCGTAATGGAAATGATATATACATCGAAGTACCTGTATTTTTCACTCAAGCCATATTAGGAGAAACCATCTCTATACCAGCATTGGATGGCGAATTGGAATTAGAACTCAAACAAAGCACTAAAGATAAAGAACAATTCATATTTGAGGGTGAAGGTGTCGCTGATGTCCATGGAGGCCGTAAAGGTCGTCTCATTGCACAGGTTCGTATGATTCTGCCTAAGAAAATCAATGAGGAACAAAAAGAACTCCTAGAAAAACTTCAGGAGAGCTATGGGGTAGAGAGCCGTCCTCATAAAAGTACTTTTGATTCTGCATTCGACAGAGTCAAAAACTGGTTTAAAAACTAAACCTTCCCTCTAAGTGGGCTTTGCCCACTATTTTATATACTCTTCCATCTTTTTTTATCTATCCTTCATATATTTTCTCTATTTTTTTATAAAAAAGTATTATTTTTTCTTAAGTTCATAAGACTATACTAAAAGTAAGAAAATTATTTTCTTACTTTTATGCGAAAGGATATATTATGGCACGAAAAGGAAATTCGATTATCCAAGGGATTGAAATTAATGAGATTATTACAACGCTCAATAAAGCTTATGCGGATGAATGGTTAGCCTACTATCAATACTTCATAGAAGCAAAAGTCATTAAGGGTATTATGAAAGATGCTGCCATAGCAGAGCTTACACAACATGCTACTGATGAACTCAGACATGCAAATATGGTAGCAGACAGGATTCTTCAGTTAGGAGGAACCCCTCTTCTTCATCCACAAGAGTGGTTTACTCAGACAAACTGTGGGTATGAAGAACCAAAAGATTTTGATGTGGTGAGTATACTGGAAGATTCTATTAAAGGTGAACAATGTGCTATCTCTGTCTATTCTCAACTTGCAGATATGACACGTAACAAAGATATCGTTACTTATGATATCGTCTCAGAGATTCTTGCAGATGAAGTAGAACATGAAGAGGATCTACAAGCATTGCATGATGATATCACTGAGTTCATTGCAGACCTAAAGAAGAGTATGGGCTAAAGAACAATGATGATTAGCCCTTAAGGAAGAGGGATGGAGTAGCATGATGCAATCATTTACCATGACTGAAATATTACCTGCATTTTTATTAACATTATTTGCTGGTCTTGCTACAGCTTTTGGTGCCATCATTGCTTTTTGGGGCGGTTCTAAAAATACTAAAGTTTTATCAATAGGACTAGGTTTCTCTGCAGGTGTCATGATATATGTCTCATTTGTAGAGATCCTTGTCAAATCACAAGATGCTTTTACTTTAAAATATGGAGAAATCTTAGGTGAAAGTTTAGGACTTGTTTCTTTTTTTATCGGTATTGCACTCTCATTTATCATCGATCAAGCAATTCCTGACGATATCAATCCCCACCATTCACTTGATGTTGAAAATTCTATAGATCATAATGATATACAATCAATTCAAAAGCACAGAAAGTCACTTTCACGTATGGGTATTTTTACAGCTATTGCTATTGCCTTGCATAATTTTCCCGAAGGCTTTGCTACATTTATCTCAGCCCTGGATAATATGACCACAGGTATTGCTATTGCTACGGCTATAGCAATTCATAATATACCAGAGGGCTTAGCTGTAGCTCTTCCTGTCTATCATGCGACAGGAAATCGTAAAAAAGCGTTTCTCTATGCTTTAGGTTCTGGTTTGGCAGAGCCTATAGGCGCGATCATTGGATTTCTTATCTTGGCACCAATAATGGGAGATTTGACATTAGGGATTACATTTGGTGTGATTGCTGGTATCATGGTCTATATCTCATTTGATGAGCTACTACCAGCTGCCAGACTTTACGGAAATGACCATACCACGATTTTTGGTCTTGTCATAGGCATGATCTTGATGTCTGTAAGTTTGATTCTTTTTAAACTATGACCCTACTTTTTGGTGTAAAACAACCTTATGATTAGATGGTTCTATACTTGAGTCTTCAGTACGATGGTCATATGCGATGACATAGATTTCATCTCCATTTTTTAGATAATTGTTCTCACCAAACTCTGCATATGCTGTAGCACCTATTGAGATAAGTGCCTGCTCCGGATAGTGTGTTTCCTTAAGATGCACAGCTATATCTTCCAATGGACCAAAATCTTCTTGGGTGTTCATCTTATCTATAAGCCATGTTTTAAGCTTAGTATAGAAGTAAGAGTAACCAAGTAGTGGTGCATCCACACCATAAGGGTGTAATACCCCTTCACGCTTCACAAACGAGCATAGATGATAGTTATCCATAACTCCACCCTCTTCAAATTTATCGATAGGTATCCATTTATCGCCGATTCCTTTAGAGTTTAGTCCCCAAGACTTTTTCTCTGAAATCTTTTTTGCACCCTCTTTACGAATGGTACAGTCATTAAAAGTCGTAAATTTTTGAGCGATCAGATCGATCACTTTTTTATCATCATCATAAACAATATCAAAAAGTACAGCTATCTCCGGTTCTACTTGGGCATTTGCTTCATAATCAGGAAGTTCAAGTTTGTCTGTACCTATAGAATACAACCCTAAAAAAGAATCTGATCCAGGAAGATAAAAAGGGAAGATACCTTTAGGTGCATCTGGCTCAGCAGTAATGACATTTTCAAAATCCTTAAGTTCACCTGCTTGTTCTAAATGATGTGCAAAGTTTCCTGCCACACCTAAACATATCGTATTTTCTAATTGCATAAAAATCCTTAGACAAAGTATTAACGTAGTATATCTTAGGGATGGTTATAGGGTGTTTTAAAAAGTTTTAGATGAGTGGAAATGAAGAATATCTACTACCAGAAGGCAGTAGATAAGAGGGTGAACTTAGTTACCTGCTACAGCGTCCTTAAGTGTTTTACCCATTTTGAATTTAGGTGCAGTATGTGCTGCTTTTGTATAAGTTTTGTCAGTTCCTGGAACTTTACCACTTTTTTCTGCTACATCTACTGTAGAGAATGTTCCGAAACCTACCAATGATACAGTCTCTTTTTTTACTAATGCTTCAGTTACTGAAGAGATAAAAGCTTTTACCGCTCTCTCTGCTGCTGCTTTACTCTCGAACTCACCGTTTTTTTGTACCAATTCTACGAAATCTGCTTTTGTCATTCTTCTTCCTTGTTTTTAAGATGGAATCATTATAACACAAGAAACTCTTAAAAAAAGATAAAAAAATTATAAAAAGCCCTATTTTACGGCATTTAAGGCTCTTTTGTTAAAAAAAAGACTAAACATAAGATTAAGTTATTTATATAGGTAATAGTTAATATTTGAAGAAATTATATCTATGGATGTTTAAGAGATAATACAATGAACACTTAGCCCATAAAAAGATGCTATGTTCGTAAGTATACTAAATAAATGCACCATAGCATTCAAGCTATAAACTTTCAATAATCAAAGCAAACAATTCAAATGAGACTAAACTCCACAGAATAAATGAAAAACTATTAGTAGTTTTCGTATTTGTTATTACTAAAATAAAAATATTATGATTAAGTACCTATGAAAGGTTTTGAAAGAGATGGTGCGTCAGAGAGGATTTGAACCTCCACACCCGTAGGGCACTACCCCCTCAAGGTAGCGTGTCTACCGTTCCACCACTGACGCACATAGACTTGTAGTTTAAAAGTACTACTGAACTTTAAAAAATGAGGGGTTAAAAAGTTGTGACGGATTATATCCATCACAACCTTTTAGTGTCTTTAAGATTAACCGATGAATGGGTTAGCGTAAAGAGCGATAAGCGCGATTACCAATGTATAGATAACTTGTGCTTCGATCATTGCAAGAGCGATGAACATTGTAGTCATTAGTTTACCACCAAGACCTGGGTTTCTAGCAGTACCAGCGATAGTCGCAGCAGCAGTATGACCCATACCAACAGCTCCACCAAGAGCAGCAAGACCAAGACCAACACCAGCAGCAACTACTGAGTATGCTTTAATCATAGATTCACCATCTGCTTCACCAGCAAATGCAACAGCACCAAGTGCTAAGAAAAGTAAGAAAAACTTTTTCATTTTATATCCTTTAAGTTAATAGGTTTTAAGTCTCTTCGACTGTTCCAGAAGTCTGTTCGGATAGCGTAAACGATAATAAATTATCGCCAATATAAACATAAATGCCTACATTTCCCTACTTAATCACTTCAAATAACGACGCAATTATATCTTTATCATAATTAAATACGGTTAAATTACAATGTATTTAAAATCACTTTTATAATCTTTTCTGCTGCTGTGCCATCCCCATACGGGTTAGTTGCATTTCTCATCTTTTCATACTCCAAAACATCATCCAGTAATTTTGAGGTCTCTAAAACAATCTTCTGTGTGTCCGTTCCCACAAGTTTAACCGTACCAGACTTCAATGCTTCTGGGCGTTCAGTATTCTCTCTCATAACTAAAACAGGCTTTCCAAGGCTTGGCGCTTCTTCTTGAATCCCCCCGCTATCTGTTAAAATCAAATAGGATTTACTCATTAAATAGACGAAAGCTTCATACTCCATAGGTTGTATTAAATAAATATTATCTATTTCTTTTAATAACGAAAAAACCGGTTCTTGAACATTTGGATTTAAATGTACAGGATAAACAAAATCTATATTTGGGTAGCGAATTGCCAGTTCCCTAAGAGCTTGACATATATGTATAAATCCCTCCCCAAAGTTCTCACGTCTGTGCCCTGTTATAAGTATAAATTTTGATTTTTTACGAAAACCATCATATACTGTTATAATTTCTTTTTCTAAAATATCTTGTAATTTTTTATCACTTTTAATATGTTTTAACACTAAAAACAATGCATCAATAACTGTATTTCCTGTAATATAAATCGATTTCTTATTTACATTTTCTCTAAGAAGATTTTCTTTACTTTCTGGAGTTGGAGCAAAATGATACTGCGATAACTGCGTAATCATTTTTCTATTTGCTTCTTCTGGCCATGGACTATAAATATCGGCCGAACGCAAACCTGCTTCAACATGTGCGATTAAAATCTTATTATAAAAAGCAGCTAATGCTGTGGTAAATGCTGTAGTTGTATCTCCATGTACAAAGACAATATCCGGTTTATACTCGGACAATACAATTTTTATACCATTTAAAATTTTTCCTGTAACATCATACAAATCCTGATCTAACTGCATAATATTCAAATCGTAATCAGGCTGAATATTAAAAAGATCCAAAACCTGATCCAACATCTCTCTATGCTGTGCTGTGACACAAACTTTCGTTTCAATCAGATCAGAATATTTTTTTAATGCCAATACTAATGGAGCCATTTTAATCGCCTCAGGACGTGTCCCAAGGACCAATAATACTCTTTTCATCATTTTCCTAAAATTCTTTAAAATATCCTATTTGAAAAAGATATTTATCATACCCATTATCTAAATGAAAAGAACCAATAGATCCAAAAATACCCGTATTTTTGGATAACCAATGTCGGTGTTTTAATTGTATGTTTAAAGCATCTTCATTAAAATTTGAAAAACCACTATCTAAAATAGATTGATATGATTGATTACCATACGATATATCAAAATATGTCCAGTAGTCTTTTTCTGCCCCATACCCTAAACTTAAAAGATGTGTTGTAGAATTAACACTACCTGGATCACTTTTATTTGCAAAAAATCTATATGAAATATTATATTTAGGCGCATAATACGTTAATCCAATAGAACCGATATAATCTTCATGAATATCATGATAATCGATATAAGTTAAACCTAAAACGCCAACCCACGCTTTTTGTTCACCAAATTTAAAATTAAAATCATGATCTAGTCTATACTTCGGTAAATATTCGCTATCCGTCCCAACAGTCAACTGTGAGAACGTATAAAAAGATGGTGTCCAGTCTTTATAGGCTCCTAAAGCGAAAAGTGTAGCACTCCCCTCATCTCTATTAAATAAGCCTGCCTGATATACCAATGTTAATTCTTTAGAATATTTTTGATAATAACTTAAATTGAAATTCTTCCATGAACCATAATCGCTTGAAGGGTCAAGGTATTCATAAGTAAATGAGACATCAATTCTATCCTGTTCACCAATTATAATCTCTTTAGCACTTGCATCTGACCCAAATGTAACACCAGACTCATTCTCCTGAACCGAACTAATAATAGGATCGGCCCAAAGCACACCTGATAAAATAATCAAGCCTAAAAGTTTCATTTTTAATCCTTTTCCAATATTTTATTCTCTATTCTAATGATTCAAAAGAAACGTTAACGAGTACGTCATTCTTATTATCAGACAGAAGAATATAGTAATAATTTTCATCTTCTAGATAATCATTTGACTGAACCCTATTCTTTCCTATCTTCTTAGGAACAGCTATTACCATTTCATCCAAAGAAGTATGATTGGTCATTTTAGCATGAACCCCTTGTGCATCTAGTGTAAATCTCTTTTTTGTATTGACTAACCTCATAATGAAATCACTGATATTCGTCATGGTACGCGTTTGTAGTTTTCCTTCTTCAACTAGTGTAGAAGTATAATCTAAAAAATATTTGACTGCATTCTTATAGTCATAATCTGGTATATCATGCGGATGACTATAAAAAAGTCTTACCGTACGATTGCTAATAAGATAATCTATAAATTCTTGATAATATTTTTTCATTTTTTCTTCATTCCACTGGCTATTTTGAATCTCACTCAGTGATGCATTGATACCAAAAGACATTACAGGAAAAGCAATAATATTATCGGCAAGCATTTTACCATCAAAAAAAGTTCTATTGGGAGCAGATCCACTGTCACCAACATAATAATAAGATTTAAATCCAAGTTCCTTCATAATTTCGATAGAAGATCGGGGAGGAAAAATACCTACTGGTGCGGAGTATTCAACAGGTTTATATCCAATGATACTTTCCAGCGCTTCATTATTTTTCTTAATATAGCTTTTCATCTCTTCATCCGTCAATTTTTTTTCTTCAATGTTCTTTGCAAACCAATTATGTGACCATCCACCATGCGAACCAATAGAACCAAATTCCATCAGCCTTTTTACAAGACTACTACCTATACCTGTAGCATCAAATCCTAAACCATCATGAGGATTATCTAAATCTGGACCTGCAGTGATATGAAATGTTTGATTAATATCTTTCCTAAAATAATTATTTTCAATATTCCATAGAAGAGATTTATGCTCTACAGAAGAATCAACATGCCAGTTAATAACAAGTGTTCCTTTTGCATTGGGAGAGGAGACCAGGTGTGGGATATGTGCTATCTTAAAAAGAAATGTTTTAAGGATACTTCTCAATATCAAGTCATCAGATCTCCCTTTAAGAGACCCAAGAGGTGTATTGACATAGAGAAAGGAACCTTCTCCTAAATCTTTTTGGACAATAATAGGTCTTTTATTCTCATCAGATGCATATATTGTTTGACCTTCCCCACTAATTACTTTTACCGGGGAAAGAGGGTAAAGTAATTTTCCATAGTGATAGCCAACTATTGCACCATTTTCATCAATTTTTCCCGTTGGAATTTCAAAATAAAGAGCGCTCTGAGAATCTTGGAAATAAATATTTCCATATTTATAAGATTGATCTTTTTCTCCTTGATATACAGTAAAATCCAATCCTACAACTCTATCAAGATAGGTAGATGACAACTTATATTTACCATCATTACTTCTAGTATTTACATCATAAATTAGTGCTACTTTACCACCTGATTTCACATATTTCTCTATCCAATAATCTGTACTATTTTCTATATACTGATTTACAGAATCAGGAAAAATAATTGCCGGTACATTCATATGAATGGTATCTGGAGAAAGTTTAATAAGATTTTTATTACTCATTAACTCAAAAGGTACACCTTCTTCTTCCAGAACACTCTTATATGCCTTGAGGATATCACTATTTTCATTTCTATTATAAATAAGTAAAACTTTTATCTCATTATGAATACCTTCTTCAAGATTATTCTGATCATCATACATTTGATACCCAAAATAACCTAATATCCCTAGTAGAAATAGTATAAAACTTACTGCTTTCATACTATCTTACCTTCTCCATACGTTAAAATATAATTATGCAAGAATGTCCCTCCTGCTATTTGAATTCCTTTGATACCAATTATCGATTTTGGAAGACCATATCTCCCTATTTGTCCGTTTTTCCCAATTTCTATATAGGTATGAGAAAAAACATTTCCAAAAATAAAACAATTATCATTGATTTTGATCTTTTCATCTGAAAAAATATTCCCATATATATGAGTGTCATTTTCTATTTCTAAAGTTCCATTTGTTTTTATAGAACCGAGTATCTTACAATTCTCTTCAATGATCAAATTTCCCCTGCAAACAATATCACTGTTGATATTACTGCCTTGTTTTATAATGTCATCTTTCTCAAGATAAAGCACTTCATCTTCAATATACTGGCGAGTCTTCTCACGGTTAATATCAATTCCTTTTTTATCTTCATCTCCTGTATTCAATGGATAAATCCCAATCGTATCTGCATAAATTCTTTTAAATTTGACTCCAGAATAAAGTTTTACACTCTTCGCAGTCACAAGATTAATCTTTGCACCTTTTTCAATCGTAACATCTCTAGCTGCATCTATCCAAGAATCAACTGTACTCTTCTCCCCTAATATTATACTGCCATTACTTTTCAATGCAAAAATTTCACTACCGTTTTGCGTGACAATATCTTCTTTCGAATATAAAATTGCATTCGTTTCTATCTTTCCGTTTAAACTTACTTTTTCCATTGAAGAAAAAAGCAATGGGTAAGATGCCTTAATAGGAACAGAGTCTACACCTAATTCTTTTCCTATAGAAATTTTAGTAAACTTTTTATCATCTGAGTGCAATAATTTCTCAAAATTCTCAGCTTGAAATTTTGGGTTAAGAATATAATCTAAATCCATATAAAGTGGGTCCACATCTTCTTTTTTATAAATACTTTTTAACATAGGGAGCATAGGAAGTATACTAAGCAACAAAAAAAGAAAAGTTACTATTAAAGTAAGTAGTATGTTATCATTCATTTCCTCCCCCTTTCAGATCGTTCTGTTTTTTCCCAATGGACATCTCTCCTACTAAAAAGATCCCCAATTGCATCAAAGAACCCAAGTCCCGTATAAAAGACATAAAGTACAAAATTAAATGTGAACATAGGAACCAATTTTAATGAAGCCTTGCGTCCATCTAAATAATTTGCAATCGCGATCTGAAAAAATGGTGCAAAGTTTCCAAAAGAATTAATCGCAAGTATCAGTACTAAAGCTGTGATGCTGCTCATAATAGCTATAGAATCCATAAAAAAGAGAAAGATAGCGTTTATAACACCAAGAATTAAGAAAAATGGCATCATATAAACAAACAACAATAATATCCCATCCCACTTTGCTTTCAATGAAAGATACTTGGAAGTGAATGTAGAAAATAAGTGTTTGAACATTACCTCATTGTGCCCCCGTGCCCATCTTCGAACTTGTCTAGCTCTAGAAGCCCAGTTTTCGGGCATCTCTTCATAGCACTCTATTTTATTAGCATAGGCTACTTTCCACCCATTTAAATACATTTTAAATGTCAATTCAGTATCCTCTGCCAATACCTTAGGGTCAAAACCACCCATTTCAACAACTACACTTCGTCTATATGCTCCTACTGTACCTCCATATTGAGGAATGAGATCCATATTGTAACGAGCCTGCTGACCCACTTGATACCCACCAGAACGTTCCATGTCTAACATTATTGTTAATAGATTTACATTCGAATTATGCACAAGCACACGGCCCATTACTGCACCTACCTGTGGATCTTTAAAGCCAATAACCAATGATTTAACTGACTCTTTGGCAGGGATATAATCTGCATCAAACACAACAATTATATTATGTTTACAAATTGCCATTACCTCATTAAGACTCTCTGCCTTACCTCTTTTCTGTTCCTCATCTAATCTATGATATGGTGTAATATGAGGATATTTTTCTGCATATTCATCTAGAATCGCTTTTGTTTTATCATCAGAATGATCATTAATAGGGATAATCTCTATCTGTTGCATTGGATAATCCAATTGCACTAATCTATCTAGTATATTTCTAGCTACAAGTTCTTCATTGTGCATAGGAACTATGATACTAACCATAGGAAATTCATTATCAATAATGTCATGATAATAATTCTTTTGTTCTCCATAAAGTCGATTATAGGTAAAAACAAAATGTTGGATCATATAACTAAGCATGAATATCAAAAGAAAGATTTGATACCCTTGTGCGATATTAATAAAGAAATCCATTATTGTCTCCTTAGCGCATTTTTTTGCGTATCTTGATAAAGAATAATGGTGTAAATATATATAATTAAAATGAAGTCATAAAAAATAGTAAAATACATGAATGGTGAAAAAACAACAGAAACTTGTGAAACAAGTAATACCGTACAAGCAAATCGTACAAAACTATATAAAAAATAATATCCTATTGCACTAAAGAGAATAATAAATTTTCTCATAAATGTTTCCGGAGTAAGCGCTAAAATAAAAGAAAGAGCAACAAAACACATAAGCATAAATCCTATATAAGCATGTAAATAAAGATCAAAATACTTCTCTGCACTATAGGGATAACTCGTACTAAAGAAAATAAAGTACAGTATGAAAATACTCATTAATAACATTAAAAATACTATCCAAAAAACTACATTTAAGGGGATGACTTTTTGTTTTAATAAAATAAAAATACCTATCAGTAATACTGCCAATCCTATAAATAATGTCGTTGAAGTATTATAAACAAATGGTACATCCACTACTAAAAGATCATGATAGTAAATATTTAAAGATATCATTCCCTCTTTAATACCACTCTGCAATAAAATTTGATTAAAATATTCTATAAATTGATTATAAAAAAATGCCAAATAAAGGTATATACTTAGTATCGATGTCAAGGCTAAAATAAGACTCTCTACCCAAAATGATAAACCTTTTCGGACCATAGTTCGATATGATCGATGTTGTAATGCTTCCATCATTTATCTCCTTCACTTATAAATTTTTATCTATCCAATCTGCACGTTCTAATAACCAAGTTTTTAAATGTTCGTTAACTGCGCTATCAAATGTATTACAATAGATAGGATTAATACCATCAGAACATGCTTCTCTGTTTGGCCATACATCTACACCAAGTACATTTGGCCATCGTTCAAAATTACGTGCTGCGGATTCTGTTAATGTATCCTGTGTCTGTTCAATAAATGTTGCTAAATTGGAATTTGACCAAATGGAACCTCTTAGCGCCTGCCACTTATTACGTACCTGCTGTTTGAATGCCGGGTCACTCATAAGTCGTTCCATCCAATAGCGCAATGAAACATCAGGATAATCGGCTTTTAGAATATTAAATGCCCATCCATTTGTACGACCTTCAAACCTAAAGTCATTGTTACCCATACCTGCATTGAAATCCCAAACCGGTGTCATAGAAAGATTCTTGTCTCTGTCTTTATGAAAATACTCACTAAACAACCAGGTATCAACATCCATAAACAACTCTCTACTAAGCAAGTGTACGATGAAACTATCTACATCGATCCAATTTCTATAATAATTTGGTGAAGTACTGACATTAAAATCATTTGCCTTCAATGCAGTTTCAAATTGCTGAATATAACTTTCAATATAAAACATCTGATCAGTTGTAAGATCATCAATATCCGGATAATAAACAATTATCTCCGTTCCCAAAGTTGTATGGAACGAAAATTCATCAGGATCAGGTTCACCGTCTTGTTTAAGGATATAACCGCCTGTTACTTCAGGAGGTTGGTTATCTTCTTCTGTCAATTTTACTATATCAAGACGACCTCCATCCCTTTTTATCTTCTCCATCAACACATAAACACCATCATAACGATACTGATCACCTACACGTGTCAACAGCTCAACATACTCTGAACGAACTGCATAATATTTACTTGCATTGATTTCTCTGGTTTTATGATAAGCAAGATAATTACGCATCAATGATTTATCACCATAAGGAGCCTGTAATACCCACTTATGTTCTGTAGGCATTCCTAACCAAGAGATATCATCATCTTCTTCATCGGCTAACTCAGTATCCATACCATACTGCTTTTTAGGATAATAAAATTGAGAAGAACTTCCACGCATTTCAATTTCCATATAACCACTGTGAATAGGTAATGAGGAGAGTTTAGTACGATTAGTTTCATCAGGCTCAAAGAGAGTGACACTCCCCTTTATCTTAGGTTCATCGGGTATTTCTTTGTCTCCCATATCTACGATCATTACAGGTAAGTTTGAATTAAAGTTTACCAATTCTTTACCATTGATCATTGTAGGTGAACTTGTGTTAAAGTCAGGCTGAGTACCATCATTGGTCATAACGGGTATATGTGAAGTAGTTACATTGACTTCAACATTGCAAGATGATGTACCATTGCTATTTGCAATATTATAAATAAAAGAATCATTATTTTCTGTATTAACTACATAAGAGTATCTGCCTGTTACATCATCTAATAGTGTGACGTTACCTTCTTCAGAATTTTTAAGGATACTGAATGTCCCATCTATTACATCACAGTTTGGAAGATAGCTCAATTTTAGTACATTTGTAGATACTTTGAGCACAATGCTCTCATCAAGGACAACAGTTACATCATTTTGAGTACTATTTCCTCCGCCACCACATCCTGTTAAATAAATTAGACTAAAGAGTATTGAGATTAATAAAAAAAACTTTTTCATACTATCGCCTTTAAATGTAATATTTTTAATTATAACATAAAATAAAATTATATAAATACATAAATTAAATACAAAGAAAAGTTTAAAATTAAGCTGCATTAATTATGATAATATAAATATTGAGTTTGAGCATAAAAGAACATATCTATATATTAAATTAAAATCTGTTAAAGGTTATACATAATGACTAAACTGACTCTATGTTGATTATTATAAAAATATCTAAGTATAGTGAGCAATAAGCACTATGGTGCTATAGTATCAGAATGAAACGATTTATAGCTTTATACTTTCTATACTTAATAATACTCTTTATGTTGTTTTACTCTGAAACTTCTATATTGGCCTCGTTAGTCAATGAGCAACAGACAAAACTTACTCTTTTTCTTTTAGATATGTTTTTACCACCAGAACAACTTCAAGGTATTGATATTTGGATAAATCCACAGTATAAAATCATCATTAACCAAGCATGTAACGGTATCATACCTATACTCTTTTTATTTGCATCCATACTTGCATATCCTTCTACACTTTGGTATAAAATATTTTGGATGAGCCTTGGATATATAATATTTTCACTTGTGAATGTTTTTCGTATATTGTTAGTCGTATATTTTGTAGAGCAAGAAGGGGGACAAGAAAATTTTTATTGGTCGCATGATCTTGTTGGTAATGTATTATTGATGAGTGTTGGATTAGGACTTTTTATAGCATTTATCAAACTATCAAGAAAATAATTTCTTCATAGCATAATGATAAATGCTAGAAAAAGTCAGGGCTAGAACAATCTAACCCTATCCTCTCTTATTAAAAGTCGTAAGTAATCCCAAAACTGACCACATTGGCTCTATATTTAATTGGGCCACTGTCATGTAATAAATTTTGATAATCTATAAAAAGACCCCAGCCTTTTTCCTGATCTCCATGACCATCAAACTCTCTATCAAATGTCAGAACATCCGACGCATTCTCTTTATGAGCCTCATAATCATCTTCTTTAGATGAGAGATCATACTCTAATCCAATACCATAACTCATACCGTTCTCACTATAGGTTTCACGTAGTGTTCCACAAGTTGTTTCAACTTTTGTTTTACCATACCCTATAAGACCATATACATTGAACTGTTCTCCAATTGGCATCATAGGTTTGAGAAAGATACCATAATGCGTTACATCAAAAGTATCACTGTTATTTCTAGCTTTGAGTGCACGTGCTTCGATACCAAAGTATTGGTTATAATCATATCCCAATCTCACAATGCCACCCCATGTATAATCTTCCAATCGTGATCCGGTTCGTGGTTGACCTAGCAGATCAAGGCAAGCACAATCTCTGGTTACATCTACCCAAAGACCACCTAAACCGATATAAAGTGGATTAGGATCTACTTCTTCTACCAAGGCAACAGGAGCCACAGCAGGAGCGATATCTCCCCCTGCAAATAGGCTGCCTGTACTTACGAGTGCACTAAGAGTAATTGTATGTATTACTTTTTTCATCTTTAATCCTTCCTATCTTTCGTTTCTGTTAAGCTGTTCTTCTCTTCTTACAAAGAACAGACCGATCATTAGTGTCATGAGCATCATTAGTGCTGCCGAAATAGTATTCAGTGCAGGAGAGCCATCACTTCTACTTTCCGTATCAAGACAAGTACAATAAATACCCACGTCTATATCTAGTCTATCTGCACCCGAGACACTTATAATATCAGTCACACCATTACTATTTGCATCAGAATCATTAGCTGAATTATTCCCCTTCGGAGAAAAGATATAATTAGCCGGTAGTCCGGAGAACCTTATACTATAATTTCCATCTGGTACAAAAAATGAATAATGCCCCGTAACATTTGTATCGCGTGTATTAACACCATATAGATCATTAACCAA
>NZ_JBFENQ010000026.1:0-15507 GCF_041551015.1 Sulfurovum sp.
GCTATAGCTACTTTTTCCCACCTGCGACCCCCACACAAGATAGCAAACAAACAGCAAATACTGCACATCAAACCCCTTCAGTAGATACAGCATCTAACGCAAATGTACCTACACCAAGTTCTTCAACTGCAACAGCGGTAAGTGCACCGGTACAAATGGCATCAACGGGTTTGATAACTGTTAAATCTGATAATTTTATCATGACTGTGGATGAATATGGACGTATTTCTCAAGTTGAACTATTAGAAGTGAAGTATCATGACGATGAGGGTAATAATTTAAAGATCTTAAGTCCGAGTGAAGTGAAGCCGTTGGAAGTAAGATTTTCAGATGCCAAATTAAATGATGAAGCATTTAGAACACCTTATGTCAATACAGGAAGTCAAACTGTAGACGTGAGTAAAGGTCCTCAAACAGTGACTTTAACACAGACACTCTCTTCTGTGACAGTGACAAAAAAGATCACTTTTAAACCTACGGGACAGTATGACGTAACAGTAACTACTTCTGCATCAACACCATACTTTATTACACCAGGGCATAGACCAGTAGCTGACCAGTCTATGTATATGCTTGTAAGAGGAGCATTGATAAAAGGGGCAGATAATATCATCAATACTGTTGAAGATGGTGATGCTGAAGGGTATGAAAAGTTCCAAAATGCAAAAATAGCTTCTGCTTTTGACAGATATGTTGCTTCGATGTTCTTTGATTTTGATAAAGGTTTGAATGTTTCTATTTTAAAAGAGGCAAATGGTGACCCTCTTATTTTTGTTCAGGGAGCAGATACATTACAATTAAATGCATATATCGGACCAAAAGATGAGAAAACATTAAGAGCGATTCATCCGGAACTAACAGATGCTATCGAATTTGGATGGTTTTCATTTCTTGCAAAACCATTTTTTAAAGTATTGCTTTGGATAAATGACTATGTTGGAAACTGGGGATGGGCGATCATTCTCTTTACTTTACTTGTGAAATTTGTTTTATTCCCACTTTCATACAAAGGTATGATGTCTATGCAAAAGCTTAAAGACTTGGCACCTAAAATGAAAGATATCAAAGAGAAGTATAAAGGTGACCCTGCAAAAATGAATGCACAGATGATGGAAATGTATAAAAAGCACGGTGCGAACCCTATGGGTGGATGTCTACCGCTTATTCTACAGATTCCTGTATTCTTTGCACTCTATCGTGTTCTTTTAAATGCGGATGAACTACAAGGTGCCCAATGGATACTTTGGATAGAAAACCTTGCAGTAATGGACCCGTACTTTGTACTTCCTATTTTGATGGGTGCTTCTATGTGGTTCCAGCAAAAGATCACTCCAAGTAACTTTACTGATCCATTACAAGAAAAGATATTTAAGTGGTTCCCTGTGATCATGACAGTGTTCTTTATCTATTTCCCATCAGGTCTTGTATTGTACTGGTTAGTCAACAACTTGTTTACAATCGCACAACAATATTTCATCAATCATATGTACGCAAAACAAAAAGCTGTAGCTGTTGCAGCACATAAAAAATAAAAGGACCAGTTTATGAGAAAGGTTGAAGCAGCAACACTGGAAGAAGCGTACGAAAAAGCTTCCAAAATGTTGGAATGTTCTATCTCTGAACTTCAATCTGAAGTGATGCAGCATCCTTCCAAAGGTATCTTTGGCTTTTTGAAAAAAAATGCAATTATCGTGGCAACGTGTAAAAAACCTGCGTCAAAGAATAGGAAAAGTGAAGCGAAAGAAGAAACACTGCATGTTCCAACTACGGAAGAGAGTGTTGCTTCTGAAATTATCGCAACTGTCAAAGAAGAACAAATTGTACAAAATACATTTGCTGAACCTGAGATAGAAAAAGATGCTATAGTAGATAGCTTCTTTGAAGTAGATCATCATGAAGATGACATTGAAGAATTTGAAGAAGAAACAGTTGTCTATGATGAGCTGGCATTGATGATAGAAGATCAATTGAAAGAGCTCCTTTCTCACTCTTGTTTTGATATAGATGTTGTCGAAGTGGATGTCAGAGACAACACAGCATTGATCTTCATAGATGGTAATGATGCTGCGCTGCTCATAGGAAAAGAAGGATACCGTTATAATGCACTCTCCTATATGCTTTTTAATTGGTTACATGCAAAATATGAGCTTTTCATTAAACTTGAGATCGCAGAATTTTTAACGACACAACAAGAGATGATACGTAATTATATTAAACCGGTTATCGAAAATGTTGAAAAACAGGGAAAAGGAAAAACACGTTTCCTCGATGGTATTTTGGTACAAATAGCACTTGAACAGCTACGTGAAAGATTTCCAGATAAATATGTTGCAGTCAAGACAGGCAGAGAAGGTAAAAAATTTGTTGTGATAAACGAATTTAACAATACTAAGACCAATGCATAACACTATAACCGCTATTGCCACTGCACATGGTGTTTCCTCTATCTCAATTATTAGAGTGAGTGGAGATGCTGCATTAGAGATAGCACATAAGATCTCTCATTTAGAAACTATTATCCCAAGACACGCACATCTCTCTTCACTTTATAATTTTAACAATGAACTTATAGACCACGCTATCATGATATATTTTGCTGCACCGCATAGCTTTACAGGGGAAGAGATCGTAGAGTTCCAGTGTCACGGTGGGATGATCGTTGCACAAGAGATCCTCGATACGATTATCTCTTATGGAGTGAGGCTTGCTGAACCGGGTGAGTTCTCTAAACGCGCATTTCTTAATGGTAAAATAGACCTTACAGAAGCAGAAGCCATCGCAAAACTGATAGAAGCCAAGAGTGTAGATGCAGCAAAGATACTGGCTAAACAGATGAAAGGTGAACTCAAAACGTTCGTAGATGAAAGCAGGGATGCTCTTTTAAGATCTTTAGCATACTCAGAAGTGATGATAGATTATGCCGAAGAAGATATTCCTGATGATATTATGGAAAGTATCAACACACAATTGGATGGATTATCATTGCAAATAGAACAGATCGTTGATTCAAGTCACAGACGAAGAGGGCTGATAGAAGGTTTTAAAGTGGCTATTATTGGGAAACCAAATGTAGGTAAAAGTTCTTTACTCAATGCTTTGCTTTCGTATGACAGAGCCATCGTTAGTGATATTGCAGGAACAACAAGAGACACGATTGAAGAGCAGGTACGTATAGGTTCTCATATCATTAGATTGATAGATACTGCGGGTATACGTGAATCAGAAGACACCATAGAAAAGATAGGGATCGAGCGCTCCCTCTCTTCAGTTGAAGATGCAGATGTCATTGTTGCACTTTTTGACAGCTCCCGACCATTTGATGATGAAGATGAGAAGATACTCACTATTCTTGATGCTTTAGAGGATAAACATATTATCGTGGCGTTAAACAAATCAGACCTTGATAGGGTATTTGACACAGACAAACTTGAAGCTTATGATCTACTGGAAGTGAGTGCAAAAAAAGCGTTTGTAAAATTAACCCAAAGACTTGAATCATTATTTGACGGCATAGGAGAAGGTGAAGAACTTATGCTTATATCCACCCGACAAATAGAAGCAGTAAATAAAGCAAAAAAATCTATAGAAGAAGCGAAACTCCCTCTTATGAATGGCGAATTAGAGTTTTTTTCGTATCATTTGCAAGAAGCTGTAAAGTGCATTTCTTCTATCTCTAAACCTTATGACAGTGAAGAGATACTGGACAAAATGTTCGGTGAATTCTGTTTAGGAAAATAGGATGCAGATACTCGAATATTTTAAGGATGTAGAAAATATAGAACTCTATATTATTTTAGCTTTGTCTGTTTTTACGGTGTGGTTCATTTTTAATACGATCAAGTATTATAAAGGTGAAAAAAGAAAAGTAAAGCACCTGCATCGATTTGCCAAAGAGGGTGAAGTTGAGGCACAACAACATCTGGCCGAGAGATACTATAAAGGGTATGCTGTAAAGAAGAATTGTCAAAAAGCGGCCTTCTGGTATCAAAAAGCGGCCTTTTCGGGTAATGATGATGCAAGAAGTTTCTTAGAAAAGATGCTTAATAAGAAACGTTGTTAATGGACGATAGTAAAGTTAATTGTGTATAATATCGAAATTATAAATGAAGGGTTAAAATGTTTAAAATAGTCACTATTATGATAATGTCATTGATAGCAATGTCTTTATTTACAGGGTGTGTACAGCCAGATATACATATCAAGAAAAATAATAAAATTTTTTGGGGTGACTTAAGCGATGCAGATGATGTGAATATGTCTGATGACAACCTTACAGAATCTGAAATGATGATAACAGAAGATGGTGAAGAGAATACACTAGAACGTATTGAATTCCCTGCATCAGAATATTATCGTTTGGCAAGAATAGGCAAAGGTACAGTCAAGGGTACAATTTATGTGAAGGATGCCTATAATGAAAAACGTGTGTTGGGTGCAAGTACACGACTTTATTTAAATCCGATCACAAGTTATTCTGAACAATGGTACCAAGAGAGTTATCTAGGTGGATTTAAAATGCAAGCAGCAGATCCTAGACTCTTTAATTACTTAAAATTCACAGCTTCAGACAAAAATGGAAAGTTTGCATTTTATGGTGTGCCATCGGGAAGTTATTATCTTATAGGTACTGTTAAATGTGGACAAGAGTGTGGCTATGACGGTATGAAAAATATACGTATAGCAACCAAAGTGAGTGTACGTGGAAATCAAATCGTAGAACAAGATTTGACCAGGATGATAGAATAGCGCAATCTTTACTTACCCTTTTGGGTAAGTTTATCATTAAAAACTACATTGTCACACTGAGACTTGCTAAAGTTATACATTTCGATAACTTCAGCAGTAGGCTCATACGACTCGTCGAATTTATATCATATTATTAAGAATTAGGGTAAGCTTCTTTCAATGCTTTGTAGAGTCCATCCGGAGTCACATCTTCATGTTCTTCAAGTACACGTTGCATCATAACGTTATCTTCTTCACCATTCCATATTTTGATGTATGATCCTTCTTTATAGCCGTGGTCTTGTCTGAATTGGTTTAAAATGTTTTTACCAATGTAGAGTTTATATAGTGCATCTAGGTTGAGTCCAGATTGTACCGCTACATCGATAAATGCTTCCATTAGTTTTTCTGTAGGTTCTTCACAAAAAAGTGTTTTCATCAAGTTTTCTACTACTTCGATCTGTCCATAATAGTCTTTTGTTGTAGGTGTAATATCGGCTAAAAAAGTTTGAAAGTTAGGCAATACATTAATATTAGCAGCCAATGATTCGATACTTCCAAGATTTTTCATTTTATAGTCTTCAAGCCCTTGAGACATGATGAAATGCCAGATATCCACAGCTTCTATTTGGATGTTTGCATAGTCTGGCTGCGCATCAATATTTTTCCAGTGTTTCCAAGGGTAAGACTCTATAAGCTCAGCACACTCTAGGTAGGTACAACGTTTCCAATCGATAAGTTTACCGTTCTTGGTAGTGCCTTTTTCCCAACCTTCACCGTTAGTAGCATCATTGAGTTCTTGTTGTAGAAGCAGCATCTGTAAAATCTTGTCCATTTATAACCTTTTTTATTAAATTGAAACATAAAATGAACAAAGTCCATTTTTGTCTTTTAGATAACAATGACACATCTAGCCTCTTTGTTACTAAAAGATTGCTAACGCTAAGTTTTATGATTCAGCATTGAGTGCTTTATATGCACGGCATTTTAATGCTTATCTTTAGCAGAAAGCTCAAGTGACTAGTCACTTTTTATAGTAATATATTCTACCTTTTTATCACTTATTTAGTACTTTTTGAGTAAAATATAACTCTTATTTTACCTCCTTAAAGGACACTATTTATGTCACAACCTATTGAAGATCTAGATGAAGTTTTAAAAAGTCACAAACTCAGTAAAGAAGAGTACCAGGATATCTTGCGTATCTTAGATGGACGTCACCCAAATATAGTAGAAATAGGTATTTTTTCTGCAATGTGGTCTGAGCACTGTTCATACAAGTCAAGTACCAAATACCTTAGAGGCTTTCCTACAGAAGCACCATGGGTGATCCAGGGACCAGGTGAAAATGCAGGTGTTATCGACATAGGTGATGGTATGGCTGCTGTATTTAAAATGGAAAGTCATAACCACCCATCATTCATAGAACCTTTTCAAGGTGCTGCAACTGGTGTAGGGGGGATACTTAGAGACATCTTCACTATGGGTGCAAGACCTGTAGCAAACCTCAATGCTTTGCGTTTTGGTACAGTGAAAGGTGACAGTGATACTGCAAAATACCAAAGACACCTTGTTCGTGGTGTGGTAGACGGTATCGGATCGTATGGTAACTGTATGGGTGTTCCTACTATCGGTGGTGAAGTGAGTTTTGATGAGTCTTACAATGGGAACATTCTTGTAAATGCATTTTCACTAGGACTTGTAAAATCAGATGAGATCTTCTTGGGTGTTGCTTCAGGTATAGGTAACTCTGTAATGTATGTAGGTTCAAAGACAGGTCGTGATGGTCTTGGCGGTGCGGTAATGAGTTCAGACAGTTTTACAGAAGAGTCTAAATCACTCCGCCCGACTGTGCAGGTTGGTGATCCATTTACAGAAAAACTTCTTCTTGAAGCGTGCTTGGAATTGTTCAAAACAGACCATGTTGTAGGTATTCAAGATATGGGTGCTGCCGGGCTTACTTCTTCAGCATTTGAAATGGCTGGTAAAACAGGTGCAGGGCTTATTATGCACTTAGACAAAGTACCGGCAAGAGAAGAGGGGATGATGCCTTATGACTTCATGCTTTCTGAGTCACAGGAACGTATGCTTATCTGTGCAAAAAAAGGAAGTGAACAAGCGATCATCGATATTTTTGAAAAATGGGAACTTGATGTTGCTGTGATCGGTGAAGTTACAGATACAGCACGAATGGAATTGATGTGGCATGGTGAAAAGTGTGCCGATATGCCTATAGCACCAGTGAGTGAAGAAGCACCGGTACTTGATAGACCTGTGTCAAGACCTAAATACCTGGATGAAGTCAATGCTAAAACGGTAGAGAGTTATCCATCTGTAGAAAATCAAGAAGCATATGAAACACTACTTTCTAATATCGAGATCTCAGATAAAGCTTGGGTATACAACCAGTATGATTCTATGGTACAAACCAATACGACCAAAGGACCTGGAAGTTTGGATGCTTCTTGTATCCGTATCAAAGAGAATGGAAAAGCTTTGGCAATGAGTTCTGACTGTAACCCGCGTTATTGTTACATTGATCCTAAAAAAGGTGCTGCACTTGCAGTGGTGGAGTCCGGACGTAATGTGGCGATGTCAGGAGCTAGACCACTTTCTATTACAGACTGTCTTAACTACGGTAATCCGGAAAACCCAGAAGTAATGTGGCAGTTTGCACAAGGTTGTGAAGGTATAAAAGAAGCATGTTTAGAGCTTAATACGCCTGTTGTCAGTGGAAACGTATCACTCTATAATGAAACAAATGGTGTATCTGTATTTCCTACACCGGCTATAGCTATGGTGGGACTCAACGATGATCAAAACAAAATCCTTCCTTCAGCATTCCAGGAAGAGGGAAGTCAAATCCTTCTTATTGGAGAGACAAAAGGTGAGTTTGGCGGTTCATTGTATATTAAAGCATTATATGGTGAAACAGCAGGAACTTTACCGACATTTGATTATAAAGAAGAGCTTGCACTTTGGGAGCTTGTGATAGAGGCAAACAAAAAAGGACTACTAAAAGCAGCTAAAGATGTGAATGTAGGTGGGTTAGCGATAGCACTTTCTAAAATGGCAGCTGTTTCAAACAAAGGTGTATCAGCTGAGATTTCTTTAGATAACAGTAAAAACATCTTTGATGAGTCACAAAGCAGAGCACTCTTGGAAGTTTCTGAAGAGAATGTAGAAGCTGTAGTTCGTATGGCTATAGACCTTGGTATTAAAGTGACGAACATTGCTACAGTGGGTGGAGATAAAGTTAAAGTAAATGACGTTGAGCTTCCACTTGAAAAAGTAAAGGATATTTATTTTAATACGTTTGCTCGTACGATTGAGCAAGATCTGTAAAATACTTTTATTGCAGTTTAGAGTTTCTTTCTACTTTTTTTATAAAAAGTAGGCAAAAAAGCGTTACGGCTCTCGAAACGCTTCGCTTTCAAGGGCGTTCGCCGTAACATTTATTTTTAATTATTGAGAAAGAGAGAAGTATGAGAGCATTATTAAGCGTAAGTGATAAAGCGGGCATTGTAGAATTTGCCAAAGGTTTAGAGAGTCAAGGTTGGGAGATCATTTCGACGGGTGGAACATATAAGAAGTTAAATGAAGCCGGTGTTAAAGTCATAGAGATAGATGAAGTTACTAAGTTTCCGGAGTGTTTTGAAGGACGTGTGAAAACACTGAACCCTTATGTTCATGGTGGGATCCTTCATAAAAGAGGTGATGATGCACATGTAGCTCAGGCAAAAGAATTGGGTGTTGAAGGTATAGACCTTGTATGTGTAAACCTATATCCATTTAAAGAAACTATCGAAAGAACAGAAGATTTTGATGAGATCATCGAGAACATTGACATTGGTGGACCTACGATGGTTAGAAGTGCTGCAAAGAACTTCAACGATGTGCTTATCGTCACAGATGCTTCTGATTATGATGCGGTACTTTTGGCACTTGAGAACAAAGAAGATACACTTGAATTTAGACGTGGACTCATGATAAAAGCTTTTGAACATACTGCAGCGTATGACTCCATGATCGCAAATTACATGAACGGTCGTTTTAACGATGGTTTTGGTGAGTATCAGTTCATTACAGGTAAAAAATCGTTCCAAACACGTTATGGAGAGAATCCACACCAAAAAGGTGCACTTTATGAGTTTGACAATCACTTTACAAAGAACTTCAAACAAGTCAAAGGTGAAGCAAGTTTTAATAATATCAATGATGTAAACGGCGCACTGAAGATAGCTTCTAGTTTTGGTGATGAAAATGCAGTATGTATCGTAAAACACGGTAACCCTTGTGGTTTTGCTATCAAAGGTACACTTTTAGAGTCATACACGGAGGCACTTAAATGTGATCCTGTATCTGCATTTGGTGGTGTTGTTGCAGTAAATGGTGTGGTAACGAAAGAGCTTGCAGAGAAGATGAATGAAATTTTTCTGGAAGTTGTTATGGCAGCAGATTTTGAACCAGAAGCACTGGAAGTATTTGAAAAGAAAAAACGTCTTAAGCTTTTTTCCCAAGGTGCCAAAAAGTCTGGTAATGATAGACTTGTGATGTCAAATGACACGCATGATTTCAAACATGTAGATGGTGGTTTTGTGTATCAAAATGCAGATTGTATCTGTGACAATGAAGTGCACAACGCGCATAAAAAATCAGAACTTACTGCAACAGCGCAAGAGATGAAAGACTTGGAGATTGCATGGAAAGTGGCAGGTCTTACAAAGTCTAACTGTGTTGTGTATGTAAAAGACTCAGCAATGGTAGCAGTTGGTATGGGTATGACAAGCCGTGTAGATGCAGCACAATGTGCTCTCAAAAAAGCCAAAGAGATGGATTTGGATGTATCAGGTGCAGCTATGGCATCTGAAGCTTTCTTCCCGTTCCGTGACAGCATCGATGCAGCAGCAGCGGCAGGTGTAAAAGCGATTATCGAACCTGGAGGAAGCATCAGAGACGATGAAGTCATCGAAGCTGCCAATGAACATGGTATCTCACTTTACTTTACTACAGTGAGACACTTTTTACACTAAAAATGTATTTGCAGTAAGTAAATCACTTACTGCCCCTCTTTATTTATCTTCACTAAAACACTATAATACAAACATTACATTGTTAGGAATCATTATGAATAAATTACTCATTGTATGGAGTACAGCTGAGATAGAAGTGGCTAAAAAGATGGTATTGCTCTACTCAAGTGTTATTCTTCCAAGAGGATATTGGGATCAAGCACATTTGATGATATGGGGACCATCAGCTAAACTGTTGGCAGAAAATGAAGAGCTGCAAGAGATGGTATCTAAGATCAAAGAAACAGGTGTTGAACTCACCTGTTGTGTGGTGTGCAGTGATGAATATGGAGTGACTGAGAAGCTTGCTTCTCTTGGTATAGATATGATTCATACAGGAGAGATACTTACTGATGCATTGAAAGGAGATTGGAAAGTGATTACTTTCTAATCTCCTTGATGTTTAAATTGATACATCATAATAGAAGCTGCAACGCCTACATTAAAACTCTTTACACCTTCCATCATCTCTATAGTAACCACTTCGTCACATAGAGCCAATATATCATTTGACAATCCTGATCCTTCATGTCCCATAAGAAGTACCCATTTGTTTACTACTTTTACAGAGGAAAGAGGTGTAGAGTCATGAGTAACTTCTGCTGCATAGATACGGTAGCCGTTTTCTTTTAGTGTCATAATGGTATCTTGGATGTCATTATATAGATGGGTTTTTAGCATGCTGATGTGCCCCATTGAAACTCTAAGTGCCCGTCTTGAGTAGGGGTGTGGACCATGAGTAGGAAGCAGGTATGAATTGATACCTATGGCAGCAGCAGAACGTGCTATGGAGCCTATGTTTTGGGTAGAACTTATCTCATCTAGCATAATGATCTGGTCATCAAGAGCATCCAGAGTTGTCTGTTCCGGACGTGTGCCATGCATCATGACATTGTGGTGTATCTTGTGTCCTACGATGTCTTGCATAAGGGCTTTGCTTGCGACAAAAAGTTGAGGAATGTTTTTCTCTTTGATAAGATGTTCGTAGGTATCATAATACTCCTGTGTAGCAAGTATACTTCTTACTGTGATATCTGTCTCTAGAAGAAGGTTTACAACTTTTGGACTGTCAGCTACAAAGCTGTTATCCGAAGTAAAAGCATTGTCTCTAAATTGATGATAAATATTGAGTTCGGGTAAGTTAATGTCATTAATAGGTATAAAATTCATAAAGTATTGTACTCAAAGGGTATGAAATCCACGATTACTTTACTTTAATTTTGTTACAATATATAAAATTTAATTCAAATTATAATTAATATAAGGAATAAAGATGAAGAGAATAGTTATAGGATTATTCATCATAACAATATCTTTAATGGCAGAGTTACATCAGGTTTGGGCGACACCGCAGTTTGTAGAAAAAAATATGAAAATCATAGATATACGTACCCCTGCTGAGTGGAGAGAAACAGGTATCGTAAAAGGTTCATATACAATTATGTTTTTTGATGAAAAAGGGAACTTTAACATAGAGACTTTTTTGAAACAATTAGACATGGCAGTAAAAAAAGATGAGCCGTTTGCACTCATATGCAGAATAGGTAGTCGAACGGGAATGGTTTCTGAGTTTTTGTCAGAAAAGCTAGGTTATAAGGTCACTAATCTGAAAGGTGGCATTATGAAAATGATACATGAAGGCTATAAAACAGTACCGTATCAACCATAATTCAATATAACTTGATTGACATTGACTAAACTATTCTGATATAATTTTTTATATTAAAGAAAACCATTATTTTAGGAATATTATGTCAAAAAGTTTATATGAAACACTTGGTGTAAGCGAAAATGCTTCTGCCGATGAAATTAAAAAATCTTATAGAAAACTTGCAAGAAAATACCATCCGGATATTAACAAAGATGAGAGTGCAGTAGAGAAGTTTAAAGAGATAAATGCTGCGTATGAAGTTCTCTCAGATCCGGAGAAAAAAGCACAGTATGACCAGTTCGGTGATCAAATGTTTGGTGGACAAAACTTCCATGACTTTGCACAAGGACAAGGTGGAGGGGTAGACCTTGATGAAATCCTAAGACAAATGTTTGGTGGAGGCGGAGGAGGCTTTGGAGGAGGCTTCGGTGGAGCAAGAGGTGGTTTTGGCGGCTTTGGTGGTCCAGACCTCGATATGCAAGCACGGATCACTGTACCTTTTATGGTCTCGGTGAATGGTGGAAAACACAATGTGTCTGCCAATGGTCAAAATTTTGACATCAAAATACCGGCAGGTATTAAAAGTGGCGAGACAATGCGTGTACGCGGTAAAGGTAAGCAGTATCAAGGACAGGTAGGAGACTTGCTTATACAGGTAGAAGTCGCAGCTTCTGATGAGTATGAAAGAAAGGGTGACAACCTCTATAAAACATTTGATGTGCCTTTAAAAGAAGCGCTTTTTGGAGGTAAAATTGCAGTAGATACACCTGAAAAAGAGGTCTCACTCAAAGTACCTCAAAATACCAAGAATGGTCAAAAATTTAGACTTAAAGGTAAAGGTGTTGCAGACAGGAAGACAGCGATGAAAGGTGACTTGTATCTTGTAGCAAATGTGGTTTTACCTGATGTAGATACTTTAGATGAAGAACTCAAAGCGATGATAGAAGCGAAATTATAAAGGAGCAAAGATGCATAGTTATGATGAACCCGTGTACCTCATATCAGTAGTAGCTACAATGTTAGATATACATCCACAAACACTAAGACAGTATGAACGTGAAGGTTTGGTTGAACCTTCTCGTACACAGGGACGTATGCGTCTTTATTCTCAACGTGATATAGAACGTATGAAACTCATTTTGCGTTTAACACGTCAAATGGGTGTGAACCTTGCAGGTGTTGATATCGTTCTTCAGCTTAAAGAACAGATAGATGAGATGCAAGCTGAGATAGATCAATTACGACAAGAACTAAGCAAAGTAAATCGAAATGGTTCCGTACATTCAAGTAAAGCATTGGTTACAAAAAGCTCTTATGACATCATCATTTTCGAAGATTAATTTAAAAAATTTGTTTTAATATTCAAATTTATTATATAATGGATGTATGAAACATCAAAAATATTATACTTTTCTTCAAAAACAAATCCTTGTTATGATAGGACTTTCCCTGATACCAGGGTTAGTATATGTCATTATGGGTTGGATTTTTAATATTGCCCTTCCTGCATTAGTATGGTATAGTATTATTTTAGTTACTTCATTTTATGGTTGGACCCTTTATAAAGAATTTGCTACACATAAAATGGATGAAGAGCATTTAAGGGTATGGTACAAGAAGCTTACATGGTTCATGTATGTTATTTTTTCTTCCTGGTCCTTGATATTTGTAATGTATGTTGGACATGATCAATATGATTTACACTATATAGCTATCTTTACACAGTTGGGTGCTTCTGTTGTAGCATCTACACTACTAATCTCTGATAAAAAACTATTCGTTCCTATTTTGTTTACTTTGATGTTGCCATTAACAGTTTATTTTGTACTTGTTGATACATGGTATGGATATATTCTGTCTTTTTTTTCTCTTATCTTTTTGGCAGTTTTATTGTATGCCTCATTTAATACAAATAGATTACTTCAGGATAATTATTCTCAAGCACAACACGATATATTGACAGGGCTTTATAACCGAAGGTATTTTATGGAGTATATGGAATCCTTGAATGAAAGATTGGCAGAGAATTATAAAACTGCATGTATGTTTCTAATCGATTTAGATCATTTTAAAACCATTAATGACTCTTTGGGACATGATATTGGTGACAAGCTATTGATAGCGGTTTCCAAGCGTATAGAACTTTATGTCAAAGATACACATATGGTGGCACGTTTGGGTGGTGATGAGTTTATCCTTGTAAGTAAAGAGTTAAGTGAAGAAGAGTTTGAAAATAATCCTGGATGTGCTTTTGCAGAGGGTTTGCTTAACGTCATTCGACAGCTTTATATTATTGATGGACACCACTTGCATATCAGTGCGAGTATTGGTGTACATCAGATCAATCCTTCATTTTTAGATAGTACAAATTTTATTAGAGAAGCAGATATAGCCATGTATGAGGCAAAGGCACAAGGAAGAGACGGTGTTATCATCTTTAATAAAGATCTTGCATATAGAGTTGAAAGACATTTGCTTATAGAACAGAAACTTCATTCTGCGCTGAAAGAAAATAAAATAAATGTGGTTTATCAGCCACAGTTTGACAAAAATGAACTGGTTGTAGGTTGTGAATCTCTCCTTCGGTGGTATGATTATGATCTAGGTGTACTGAATCCGGAAGAGTTTATACCTATAGCAGAAAATACAGGTTTGATTCTAGAATTGGGCAGCTATGTACTAAAAGAAACATTTGTAAGTGTACATAGATGGAATTTAAAAGGGATGAAATTAAAATCTTTTTCGGTGAATATCAGTATGCGACAATTGCTATGTGATACATTTGTCGACGATGTAGAACGTTTAATAAAACTTTATTTTGGACAAAGAGAACATGGACAAAAAATATTTTTTGAAATAACTGAACATGTATTTGCAGAAGATATGAAAAAAGTCGTTGCTGTTATGAATCAATTAAAGAAACTTGGTATTTCATTTTCCATTGATGATTTTGGTACAGGGTACTCTTCACTTAGTTATTTAAACATATTGCCAATAGATGAAGTAAAGATAGACAAATCGTTTATCTCACGCTTGGGTGATAATGAAAATGATAAGAAGATGATCAGTACCATTATTTCCATCGCTAAGAATTTTGATCTGAATATTGTAGCTGAAGGGGTGGAAACATTAGAACAGCTTTCTTTCTTAAGCAAGGTACATTGTGATGCATTTCAGGGCTTTTACTTTGAAGAGCCAATGCCTCTAATTTCATTTGAGAAGAAATATATTTTTACTTGATTGCTTCAGAGATGAGATGTATAGCCATTCCATAGCTGGTTGAATTGTTATAGCGTGTAAGTACACGAAAGTTCTTTGCTCCAAGCCAGATATCATCATGGCTAAGGTTAGTATTTTTAAGCAGGTACGCTTTAGATTCATTAAAAGGAGCTAGTGGTCTTATACCGTGTTTTAGGATGGTACTTAATAGTAGTGCTCGTCTGTGACTTGTTTTGAGCTCTGTATAGCGTTTTCCATTAAACTTTGTCGCTACAGCAACCTGTGCACCTTTTATCCATCCGTTTTTCTGCATAAACTTAGCGATGATACCGATGGCATCTTCCAAGTCCCATGGGTCTTTTACCCCATCACGATTATAATCCATTCCATACTTTCTAAATACAGAAGGTACTTGCTGCACCACACCTATAGCCCCAGCAAAGGAACCTTCTAGTTTTTTGATGTCATAGCCTTGTTCTCTTGCCATTAAAAAGAGATGTTCCAATTCAGACTTGAAAAACTTTTTCATACGGTTTTTATGAAAGGCTAGGGTGGTCAAAGCATCCAATACATTATAATCACCACTATACTCCCCAAATTTGCTTTCTACACCGATAAACCCAACAATGTAACCCATATCGACCTTATACTCTTTACTCGCACGTAGAAGTGTTTTATAATATTTCTTTTTAAACTTTTTGGCTTTATCAAGACTGATGGGATCAAGGACGTGCGCTTTGTATCGTTCCCATGGACCGTTGGTGGTTCCTACTTTATATTTACCTGTATATCTGGCTAAGGTATCGCGATCAAGTTTTGCATCTTCTAGTACAGAAGTTA